>NZ_JAUBTR010000128.1:0-9165 GCF_036705045.1 Microcoleus sp. BR0-C5 | reverse complement strand
TTATTCTTTAACCACTCGATTACTTCAGTATTTTGTCGAGCTGTTAAATACCCTTTTGACCCTTTATGTCCTAGTTTGATTCCGGCGATGCCTTTGGTTTGAAATTGTTTTTTCCAATAACCAATAAAAAATTTACTTACACGCCATATCTTGCTGATTTCATGGTAGATATTACCTGAGAGCGCCATTTTTACAGCTATTGCTCGTTTTAGTTCTCTGGCATCGATATCGCTTTTAATGAAAGATTCTAAACAATCTATTTCTTTTTCCCTATCTTTTTGTGGCAGTTGTAAGTTATTCATGTTTTTATTGTCACAATTAAGTATTGCATATAATTGTATCATAGTCTTGATAATGATTTAGGATTGCTATAGCTTTGGGCCAATTTCTCAGCTATCGTTCTGCCCTGAGAAAAAAGCAACCAAACAGAATTTTGTATTTAGCAATAAACCAAGATGTGTATAATGATTTTTTCAGCAATCGTTTTATTCAAGAATTAATCGCTGAGCATCAGCTCAAATTACTCATTTTTGATGCTATTCAAGAGGGGATACTTTTATGGAAAGAGTAAACTACAGAGAATTAATCCAAACAATTCTGTCTCAACACTCAAGGAATGACTTGGATACTGAAACAGAAGTTCAATTACTTTTTGATACCGAACGGGAGCATTATCATGTGGTTCATTTGGGCTGGGACGAGCAAAAACGGGTTTACGGCTGTGTGATTCACGTTGATATAAAAGATGGTAAATTTTGGATTCAGAGGGATAGAACGGAAGCAGGAATAGCGAATGAGTTAGTAGCCGCCGGAGTTCCCAAGGAAGATATTGTTTTAGCTTTTAAAGCCCCTTACGTGCGTCAATTTACTGAGTTTGCAGTGGGGTAATTGGGATAGGGAGGATTTACATTTTTATCAAAAATAAAGTATTTAGTTTTGTCACACGAGCGGAACTTACGCTTATAAACCGGGTTGATCTGAAAATCGTGCGTTTGGAGATGTCGAGGAATAGCACTGGGGAAGAAATTCATTTGCATTTAATTTGGTCTGAAATTTGGCTTCAGTTGCATTTAATTGGGTCTCAAAAAAACTCTAATTGCGGTCTGGAGTGATTATGATTGCGGTCTCCTACACCTATCCTGCGATGCGATAGAGTGAAACTGGGCAAAATGTCGCACTTATAAATTCGTAAAAACCTAGCGAAGAGGAGGTTACTTGAATTTTGTAGAAATTGGATATAACTCATAAGATATTGGGACAAGTCAGGTAAAAGTTCTGGCTAGCAAATCTGCAATCTGCCGATCGATATTGGTCTGGTGAAAACGCCGACTAGCCATCTCGTAAGCCGATTGGGCGATCGCGATCGTATACTCAGGTTGGTTATGACAGGTATTAATAACTTCTGCGAGTTGGTGTGGCTTGCCGGGATGAACCAAAAAGCCATTGATGCCCGGTTCTATTAATTCAATAGCCCCTCCAGATTGAGCAGCAACTATAGGTATACCACACAGCATAGCCTCCACAATAACTCTGCCAAAAGGTTCGGGTGCGGTTGAGGTATGTGCAACTAAATCACAAATTGCCATTAACTGCGGAATATCTGAACGAAATCCTAAAAACTTAACTCGTTCTTCAAGTCCTAATTCTGCTACTTGTTTGTGTAATTGCTGGACATAATCCTGCTCACCAAAGAGCGCATCACCCACTAAAATAGCTGTTACATTTTTGGGACAGTAGGTAAGTGCTTCAATTAAAATATGTTGACCTTTCCAAGGTGACAATCGGCTGAAATGACCTACGATAAATTGCCCATCAAGTTCTAGCTGTGTCTTGAGTTCGCTAATTTTAGAGCGATCGCTCTGATAGACTTCAGGCTCAAAGCCATTGTAGACGACATCGATTATGTCCGAGCGTCCTCCTGCTTCGAGGAAAGCAGCCTGACTTGCTTTGGAGTTAGCAATAACCAATGATGCAAAGCGATTAGCCAAAGTTACAGCTACTTTTAAGTTGGTTGGGCTGAAATGGTCTGTAGATAAAATGTCATGCAAATGATACACGAGAGGGCGACGACTCAAAAAGCTAGCTAATGCACCAACAACTAGAGCTTTTTGCGTGTTGGCGTAGATCAAATCGTATTGACGAGCTTTTTGAACAACTTTAGCAATCAAAGGCACTAGCGCGGTTACACTGCTTAAACTCTGGGTCAAGCTGCTTTCTTTACGAACTTTGATCGCTTCAGTCGCTAACACCTCAACGGGAATTTGCTGTTGCTCTAGTAATTGCCTAAAAGAACCATCTACAAATAAGCCAACTAGACAGCTATCTCGATAGGGTTTGGCAATATCTATTAGGCAAAGCTCTGCGCCACCCGGCTTACCGCTCTGGTCGATAAATAGTATTTTCATCCGTTTTTTTCCCTAAAAACTTTGCCATATATTCTACAGGAATTACGCAAATTTTCAATTGTGAAACTATCTGTAGTGGTAAGGTGCGGTGTGCAAAGAACTCTACAACTACAGTCCGGGGCCCAAGTTTCACAATTAGCCACGATCTCTACTCTCATCAAGCCCTACATAATCCGTTCATAATGAAAATCTGGCACACCCTATAAGTCGATGGTCGTGTGCCAGTTGCGTAAATCCTAAACTACAGTCTGTGCGTAATCCCTATGCTTGTCAAACAGAGGTGAAACCTCGCTTTTGTGTATGCTGTCTCCTCGCAAAATCGTTATTTTTCATGATAATGACAAGCATAGCGATAAGTCCTATTCTAATTATTTTGATACTCAGGCTAACAACACTTTTCTAACTTTTTGCGCGATTGTTTGCCAATCAAAATTCTTAGCAGCATATTCCTCACACGCTTCTCTAGAAGGCATGGGTACTTTTCCAGTTAGCAGTTCTTCCAATCGCTCAGCAATAGCTGTTACCTCACAAGAAGCAGCAATCAAATTTGGTGAAAACGGCTCTAAAATTTCTGGCATTCCACCAACAGGAGTACATAGTGCTGGAGTGCCGCAGGCGAGGGATTCTAGCACGGATAATCCAAACCCTTCTAAAGATTGGCTCGGCATCACACTTAGGTCGGCGGCTTGGTAAGCTATAGGTAGTTGGTCATCTGGCAAAAAGCCTAGAAATTTAACGTTGTCATTGAGTCCCAAATCTGTTGCTTGCTGCTCAAGAACCGCTTTTAGGGGTCCTTTGCCAGCGATCGCCAACCAGATATCAGGAATTTGAGGTTTAATCATCGCTATAGCGATTAACAGCTTATCGAGTCCAACTCGATGCACTAAGCGACGCGCTGTAAATAGAATGGGGCGATTTTCAGGCCAGTCGATCTGCCTGCGGGCTTCAGGGCGCGATCGGTTGATTTGAAATCGCGAAAGATCCACACCGCCGGGAATTACGTGAATTTTGCTCCAAGGAACTTGATATTCTTGATGTAAAATATCACCAAATGCTTTGCTCAGAACAATAAATCGATCGCAACGACGATAGACCCTTTGTTCCATCCACTGCTTCAAAAAAACACTCAGTTTACCAGAACCCTCCTGCTTAGATTCTAATGCCCAAGGCCCGTGAAAGGAAAAGGTAACAGGAACCCCCCTAGGTAAAACTTGCAAAAGAGGAAAACTATATAGTGCAAAATGTAGATTAATTGCATCAGGTTTTGCATATTTGCGCTGCCCAAAATTGGAGCGAATCAACCAAAACCGTTCCCAGAGTCGCTGTTCGGGTTCAGCTAAATTAGTGAGTTTTACGCCCGAGTTTGACTGAGTTTCTGGTAGACCTACTCCACACAATTCAACTCGATCTTGACTGGCTGCTAATTGATGCGTAAGCTCATATACATATCGATCCAACCCTCCCGGTGTTTTCGGAAACCATCCGAGCCCGACGCAAAGAATATTTGCACACGCTACAACAGGATCATTTGTGTAATCTTCCACTTAGTTTTCTCCAAGTATGCAGGGTAAATCCTTCAACAATTGTGCTTTCTCTTCCTTAAAAAAAGTACCTCCGTAGAGATATAAATTTTTGTGGAGTATATCTCATTTCTTGCTGGGAGGCACTAGCTTGATCACCAGTGGATGATCGGGTACGCTTAGCGTCAGTTCCTCGATCCTTCCACTGAGGCTTGTGGATTGTTTGATTGGAGTGATTCCCTTGATAGGCTCATAGACATCTGCTTGGCTAATTATGGTCTTCAGGGTCAAGGTCACGTCCTGGTTAGTAACAGCTATGTCTCTCTTTTTCTTGTTGTCCCAGCTCTTAGCATCTTGCCAAAGGATGAGATAAAACTCACCGTTGCTTTTCTGTATGAGAGTATGATTCACACTCGTCACATTACCATTCAACGCATAATCGAGACTACCTGGGATGAAGTTGGCTCTTGGTTCCTTTAACAGGGTAATCAGGTTTTTAATGCTTTGATAAGCGGGCTTCGGGGAGCCGTCATTTCGCAGCAAGCCATAATGCTGCTCCTTATCTGAGTTATTCTGGTCTGGGTGCTGATCAATCAACTCGTAAAGATATACCCGCTTGATATCGCGGTTAAAGTACTCAAGCCATAGTCGTGGAAGGTACTTGCTTGCTGCCGTTTCCGATATGCCCAAGGCGTCGCTTGTCAAGTTATGGTATCCGGTCTCTGTTGCCCAAATCGGCTTCGTATCGCCAGATATCCTGCGCCCATGAGGTATGAAGTACCAATCAATGTCATAGGTTGGGCGCTCACCTAAATTTGGATAGCTGTGCAAATTACCGATATCGCCGTACTCCAGGTATCCTAGTCTCTTGGCGTTCCGACCCCACCCCATTGATGGCATCAGCACAGGCAAATACGCTGTTTCTGGATTTCCCTTAACGGTGGCATACAATTCTTTTTGATAGACACGGGTACCTTCGGGGAATTTTTCACCTTTATACGAGAAATTGAACTGTGTTAGATCTGACTCGTTTGGACCTTCCACTGCTTCTATAGACTCTTTGAGGGTCTTAGCGATGCCTAAAACCTCCCCAGGCGGGGTTCCAAAGAAGGTCAGGATTGACGTAATACCGATGCTACTAAGTTCCTTAAGTTTGTTGAAGTACTCGGTACCGTAGAAACCGCCGTCGCGAATGTGACGAATTCCTAGTTCTTGCAGCCTAGGTTTTATGATGCCATTGTAATCTCTATAAGCAGTGTCTCGATAGACTAAATGCGTGTTGATCCCGAGAGAATCAACAAAGGAGTCTGCACGGTGGGCTTGCTCAGGTTGTGCCTGTACCATAGCCATAGGCAAGAGAGTATAAGCAAGCAGTGTTGCGCTAATCAAAATCAATATATAAAACTTATACATAGCTCTAGATAGAAAAGTTAAGTTAGTAGTAAGTTTCATACACAGGTGTTGCAATAAGAGCTATTTAGGTAATTTTTTATTGAGTTGTGTCTTAGAATATTTAGGGATAAATGATTTAAGGAATTGAGATTCTCTTTGCTTAATCTGAGGACATCACTCTATTCTAAGACCGACAGTACGTTGATGTTGGTGGTACTTATGTGCTGCCATAGCCATACCTGAAAATCCCCAGAACATTACACCAGGGAGTAGTACCATTGTGTTAGTCGCAGGTAGTGTTATAAAAACACTTAGAACAATGGCGCGAGCACTATTCATAAAAGGATCAGAGCGAGCCTCACTATATTGGAATAATCTCAAAAAAATTAGGATAATTCCACTTAAAAAAGGAATAATTCCCAACCAACCGAGAGTAGCAAGTACGTCCAGAGTCCCCGCATCAATTATCTTTTCACCTCCCATGCCCCTCCCATTAAATTCAGAAACAGCGCTATTAATGAGTTTACCATATATCTCTGCTCTCTCATTGAAGCTATGGTCTTCTTTAACATTAGAGAGAGTTTCGAGGCGGGAAGTGATGACCTCAGAAAATGGCTCCATAGTAGCCAAGGGGGTAAGACATACTCCAATCACTATAAGGGTGGCGATCAAGCGCATTTGGTAGTGCTGTTTTATTGAAATAACTATGGTAATAAATCCGATAACCCAGCCACCCCAAGCAGCGCGGACTTCTGATAGCAGTAAAGACATAAAGCCTGATATTATAGCCAGAAAAACTAAAGGCTCTTGTCTACTCAATAACAACAGCAAGCTTGCCATCATTGCATAGGCAAAAGTGAAGGGGTAATTCAGTGTACTCCACACGCGAATCTGGAGGGGTTCAGGCCATCCACAGCACAACAGCAACTCTTCTGAGTTTCTAAGCCAGAATCGATCCCACTCGGGTGCTACTACGTATTGCACCACTCCATAGATTCCCATGACTAAAGTCCCCCACAAGAAAGTGCGCTCAGTGTTCTGACGATAGCTTGGATAATCTTGCCAGTTTATCAACAAGTGGAAACCGAAAAAGATGCCCGGTAGCCAGCTAAGAACGCCCTGTACAATCTCAGTTATCGGGTTACTTTTAGCTAATCCGACCAAAAAGGCATAAAAAATAGCGATAAAACCTAGAACAAAAGGTAAACCATCCTGCCGATATATGCGGGGAAAGTGTTTGAAAAAGCTAAAAGCGGTCAGTATAGTTACTAGGTAAGGTGCAAGTATTATTAAGCGTAGACCCGGGTCAGTTAAGCCATTTTGGTACTCGACAACGCGAGCAATAAATGGCGCAATAAACCACAACCACCAGGTAAAACTTAAGTAGAGGATAGGATACCGCCAATACAGGAAAGCGCCTACAATAACAGATGCGGCCGGGAAGAATATTTGCAATATGCTACTAAAACGTATGAGCAGGCATAGTGCAGTAGGAATCACTAGCCACAGGATTGCCATCCAAGCTAGCTTCGGTTGTAGCCCTATAGAGAAACCTCTTGCAGATGAATTAGTTGTAAGCGGATGGTTGTCGTTCACTGAGCAGTTCCAGGTAAAATTACTTTTGTATACACTTTCGTAAATTTGTAGCGAATTGAGTGACACAATGACACGGCTTTAATCTTAGCGAAGCAGGCTGTTATGCTTATTTTGACTGTTGCCAGGTTTCCCAAGCCTGCCAACGTCCTCGTAGAGATGCAAGCAATTTCTGTCCTGCTAAGGTTCCTTCTTTAGGTAGAAATCGGAACCCTTGTAAGAAACCTGGGGCATCTCGCGTTCCCGCCAAGATTGCCCAGAATACAAATGCAATACGTTGTGTCGAGGGTAGGTTTTCTAATAAAACTAAAGTTTCATTGTGTACGGCATTAATCAAGGCAATGTCATTGAATCTATTGCGTTGATCTTCGTCAAAACGTTGTGCTGGATAGTGATCAACTGCCACTTTTGGATCGTAGATCAGCTTCCAGCCTGCCCGCTTCAAACTCAGGCTGAATGCCAGTTCAAAGTGTACCTGGGCTCCTGTACCTCGCATCCGTGGATCGAAGTGCATTTGGCCGATCGCACTCCGCCGAAAACTCATGTTTACACCCTTAAGCACATCTACCTCACGGGCTTCTCCAACCCCTAAGTGATGTTCACCGATGACTCGTCCAAACCACTGCACTTGTCCCACTACCTCGCGTTCCCCCTCTTCTAACTCGGTGCCGTGATACACCCAATCCCGCCCCCCTACACCACCGATATTGGTATCGGACAGAAAGTGAGCCTCGATGCGTTCCAGCCAATCAGTGTGAGGTGCGGCATCATCATCGGTAAAAGCGATGATATCCCCACAAGCGGCGTCCATCCCTGCATTCATGGCGGCTACCACACCAGATAAGCTCACTGTGGCAGTTCGCAGTGGTAAGAATTGTGGGTTCAATGTTTGGACAAATGTCCAAGTCTCAGTATCCGTATCCCGAACTACTACTAATATTTCATCGGCAGGACGTTTTTGCTTTTTGAGTGCGTCTAAGCAGCGTGCTAAGTCTTTTGGGCGACGGTAACTGGGAATCACAACAGAGATAGTCAGCACGGCTGCAGTTCCTCAAATAAATTAACATAATTACGTGCCATATTAGCCCAACTATGCTGTTCTGCTATAGTTCTGGCTACTTGACCCATTTGCTGTCTTTGTTGCCGATCGCATTTAACTAATTGATTCAACGCTTCAGCTAATGCCTGTGTATCTTCTGAGTCAGGCAAAACGAAGCCACAGTCTGGTGTCACCAACTCCGCCGCCCCCGTCGTAGCAGCCGTAATCACGGGTATTCCTGTCGCCATCGCTTCCAGTACCACTAAACCAAATGTCTCATAACGGGACGGAAAGACTAGAAAATCTGCTGCTTTCATCAAGTCGGGGACATCTTGCCGAAATCCCAGAAAATGCACCCGATTTTCTAAGTTTAGCGATCGCGCTAACTCAGGATAGGGACTACCTGCGGTTCCACCCACAACTCCGAGGTGCAATTGGGGAACTTGCACTAAGGAATGCAGGACTGTATCCAAGTTTTTCCGAGGTGTACGAATATCCCCAGCAAATAGCGCCAGAGGCACTTCCTCTGGTAAACCCCATTTTTGCCGATCAACAATACCTGGAGCAAACTCTTGTAAATCAATGCCATTTAAGATCACCCGAATGCGATCTCGTGGGACACCAATCGCGATTAATTCTTGGGCAACTTTCTCAGAAACAGCTACTACGACTTTCGCTCGATCAAAAGCTTTTTTCTCCCAATCAGCATTTAAGGCAGTGTAAAACCGCTGATAAGTGCCACGCAAGCTCAGATTTTGTGTTGAGGGATTGAAGGGCGATCGCAACCAGGAACTGTGGACAAAATGCACTGCATTAACATCTCCCCTAGCCGAAGTAATTGCACCATTGAGTTTGATCAGGTCAAATTCTTTTTGGTGCTTATTTAACCACCAAGCACTTTGGGTGGAGAAAGCTATTTCGCGGACAAGTTGCAATGGATACCCTTTAACTGGAATAGCAATCCAATCGACTTGATTGTGTTGTTGAAGTGCCAAATCTACGCTACTTGCTAACAAGGTAACATGATGACCGCGACGAATCGCTTCCCAGGCAACTTCATAGTTTACCCGACCTTGACCATCACCGAGCGCGACTTTATGAGTAACAATACAAAGCTTCATTTAGTACCTCTTTTATCACAATACTCCGGACAGTTTTTCAAGAGGGATGCGATGGCTTCGGCAAGCAACGCTTACGCAATAAATCACAGAAGCGA
>NZ_JAUBTR010000016.1:0-115745 GCF_036705045.1 Microcoleus sp. BR0-C5 | reverse complement strand
TATCCTGGCTCTTCGCTGTGCTTATCTCAACGGTCAACTTTCAATTTGATGTATGTGCCAAAGTGAGATGCACCCTAATTTCTCGGATAACACTCTTTAGATCGTCATCAGCAGGCCGTTTGGCAAACTGCTCATGACTGTAAATCCAAACCAGTCTAATTGTGCAAGTAGTAGCGTTCACCAAGTACATCAGTCTAATTTGCCCCGACGCCCCTTTTGCAAACCGGATTTCTAATTTATGAAATGTCCATTCTTGGGGTAACAGAGTTTTTCCCGGTAGAGGTTCATTACGAGAGTTGTTGGGGTATTGATCGTCAATTAAATCTTCCAAAGTTTTTGCAATCATGGCAACAAAGTTTTCTCTGTGAACCTTTGCAAGTTTCTTGAAAGAACGCTTGAAATTATCGGATGGTTCAATCGAGAAGGGAGTTGAGCCAGTCATGCACTTCTCCTTGGCCAATACTATTTAATGATTCCGAAGCCAACGCATCGTTTACAATTTGAGACATCGCTAGTTCGTATGCAGGACGATCGCGTTCTATGCGATCGAGCTTTTGATAGCCTAATTCCTTCATGTCATTAAGCTGAATTGGCTCCGTTGAACTTGCTTGAGGTGGTAGACCTTTACGAGCTTTCTTCCAAGGAAATTCTCCGTGAGTCATATCGCTGAGTCGATAAGCATGGTAGCCACCGAAGTATTCCCAAATTTCTTCTAAAAGTTCTTTCTTCTCAGACGGAAAATCCGACAAGGATTCTTTGGGAGGAATTGGTAATTGTTTAGCCTCAAAATCACAGTAGAATCTATAAGCAGGAGGACAAACAGGCCCATAGCGCCACGCTTGGATTTCTTCTGCAAACAATGGCTCATTGTACAGCGCCAAATGTAAGCTCTGAGCATAATATAAAAGCTTTTGAACCTTCATATTGGTCATTTCAGCTTCTATACCATCCTCATAAGCTCTGATAATGAAGTAGCTAGCAGCATTGAGACAGTCAATCATGGCTCAATCCACATCCTTAAATAAACGTTTTTTTTTTACAGATTTGCAAAATGTCAATATATAATAATTATATACGAACCCTGTAAATAGTGCAATAATATATTTAAAATGTGTAACCAAACGCACCAGAATAAATATTAAATAGAACTTCCCAAAAAATAAAAGATCGCACCCGGAAAGATCGCCCCCACTGACAAGACTAAAGCATTTCGATATAAAGCCAGAGGTTTGAAACATACATTTTCGCCCCTCTGCCTACCCCCTAAATCTCTCGCCCAAAAATCACATCACCCGTTTCCTGTCGGTATCCGCACAGTAAAAATAGACCCTTTTCCCTCTTCGCTTTCTACCAAAATTTCTCCGCCCATCATCTGACAGTAGTAGCGACTAAGTGTCAGCCCCAATCCAGCGCCGTCGTAAGGTCGCGCCGCTGAAGAGTCAGCTTGCACAAAAGCTTCAAACAATTTGTGTTGTTGTTCTTCCGACATTCCAATTCCGGTATCTTTAACCGATAAACAAATCCAATCGGAGTCTTGAACATTCGGCAGGGGACAAGCGATCGCCCCAGAAGGAATTTCATCGGCAGCCATTGAATCGTCAATCACTGATCGCCCCGCTGCATTCAATTTTCCACTTCCTGCAATGCGCTTCACAGTCACTTTCACCCTACCGTTTTTGGTGAACTTCGCAGCATTACTAAGCAGATGTATCAAAACCTGGCGCACTTTTTTGAAATCTGCGTGCATTAAGCCCACAGTTCGATCGCACTCAATCTCCAAAACATTGCCATTTTTCTCTACCAACGGTTTCGCGGCACTCGCAACATTGTCAATCAGGGATTCGATGTCAAACTCCTGGATTTCGAGTTTCATACTCCCCGCTTCAATTTTTGACAAATCAAGGATATCGTTAATCAAAGATAGCAGATGCGCGCCTGCTTTTTCAATCTTCTGCAAGTCGGGTACAAACTCATCAAATCCAGCATCTTGGGCATCTTCTGAAAGTAGTTGACTGTAGCCGATAATCGCATTTAGAGGCGTCCGCAATTCGTGGCTCATATTTGCTAAAAACTGGCTTTTAGCAGTGTTAGCGGCGACTGCGACTTCCTTAGCTTGTTCTAATTCTTTTGTATGTCCCGAAACCCGCTCGATTAAGTGATTGAGAGAGGCCGCCAGAGAGCCGATTTCGCCTTGTCCGGTGACGGGTGCTCGCAAGTCAAAATTAGACTCAGCGGCTACTTGTTGGGCCACCTGAGTAACGCTGATCATAGGTTGAGCGATCGCCCGACTCGTCCGGTAAGCCACCATTCCAGCCACCACTACCGACAGCAGCATACTAAAAATAATTATGGCTTTTTCCATGCCTTGGGCGTCTTCCATCACTTCACCGCCTTGGCCCTCTTGCTGCTGGGCAATATCGAGGATTTTGCTCAATTCCTCAAGGCTGCTGTTGAGCTGTTTTACACCTTCTCCGCTTTCGATTGCGAGCAATTTTCTAGCCGACTCTATCTCCCGAGGCGATAGTTGCGATTGCTGGATTTCCTGCAAAGTTGACTTGAGAGTATCGGCGTAGGATTCTAAATTTTTAGTGCAATCTTGCACTAAAAGCTTGAGAACTTCCGGTTTTGCTGCCAGCCAAGCGGGTTGGCTGTCGGCAAAATTTTCTATACGCAACCGCAGATTTTTGGCCTTAACAATACTCTTAACCAACTGTTCTTCTTGCTGTTTTAGCTTGACCGAATTATCTACAAAAGAATCTAGCTGTGAACCCTGCAATTGGGCAGCCAGCGCTGCATCTTTAAAATTGCCGAGCAATTGCGCTTGTAGGTGAGCATCATTGAATTGATTTAATCCTTGTCCTTGGTAGTAATCGGCAATCACCAGTCCGCTCAGCGAACCCAAAAAACCGATTCCTATTGCCAGCAAATACCCGTAGCCAATTTTTTGATGGATAGGCAAACCGCCAATTTTAGATGGCAAACTTTTGCCGATTTTTAAGGATAATTTTTCTAACAAATCATGGCTGGTTTTTTTTGTTTTCACGCTTTCTACAAAAGCCACTTTTCCAGAAATTAAAACTGGAATCTGTTTGCCTAAATTGGTATTTTTTGGGTTAACCTTTCGCGTTTTCACGTTTTTATCCGACGGGTTAAATGGTTCTAAGTCTGAATTCAATTCCCCCTGGTTTTCACAAACTGCAACCGATAAACTTGCTTCATGTCCTGTTTTTTTTAGCAAGTTAATTTTTGACATATGCAACCCCTGTATTCTGTTAAAATCTATCACGCTCTTAAGTTCTCCAAACGGAAAAGCTTGTCTATTTGACCGTAGACATCTGCGAAAAAGCATCTGAAACTCTGGTCGAGTCAGAGGAGAAACTTAAATTCGGTTGATGTCTAAGAGATAATTAGGCTGTTGAGGACTGTTGCCAAATTACTTTTTCGACTCGTAAAAGTCTGCAGCAGGCAAAAAAAATAAAACTTTATCCCCGCAGTGAATTATCCCCGCGTGGAATGTTACAGTCAGAAAATTCTCTCTGACCTGTTTTGCCTGTGAGTAGCCCAAAGCTGATATTGTCTGTTGACAATGCACCCGATTCCTTCGCTTTGGACTTTGGCTGCCAGCAATGCGACGATTGCTTGACGGTTTTTGTTGAGCATCCGACAACTTCATAGCACAGAATGTCACAAATGCGGCAGCCGATCGAACTTTTGCACCCTGGCGATCGACTTTTGGCATCGTTGCCCCGCAAAGACAAGTCTGAGGCGAAGTCTCGTTAATTGAGTATAACTGTAGCGGCTTGCGAAAAGAAACCCGGTTTCTGCGAGTCAATCGATTTTAGATTTTAGATTTTAGATTTTAGAATTGAAGCATTGACCCGACGGATAAATACGTTCGGCAAGTTTGATCGGATACAGGTTTTTTATTTCTGGGTCCTGAGTCTCCGAAGGAATGAATCACGTGGCGGGTATCCTGGATGCTTGATTGTCAATTTTTGGCAATTGCGAGTTCTGGAGTTACGGTAGTCAATTCGATCGCCAGTGCTAGCTTACCGTCTCTACCCAAAGCTTCATCGGCCAAGTGCACCATCCAGCGATTCGGCTTGGCTTGGGGTCTGGCGGCGATCACCAACGCCCAAGCTTCCCGTTCTTTGCCACGACCCAACAGCGCAGCACACACAGTCAAAGCTGTGGCCGTTGAACGGCTGATTCCACTTTGGCAGCAGATGAGCAAACTGCCTCCCTCAGACGATATTTTAAGGGCGAAATCAATAATTTTCAGTACATCCTCAAGGGTAGGCAAGATTTGATCGGGGTCGTCAACGGGGGTGTCGAGGTCGTTAAACTCCAGGCACATTCGGTTCGGGATTTGATGAAAAGTTTTGGGTTCGGGCACACCCGGACTGCCGATCGAGATCAGGTATTTAATCTCGCGTCGCGCAGGGCCCTCAACAATGTATTCGCTGGCTTCTGCTTGCGAAGCAATCAGGATTTTCGGCAGTTTTTGATCCGAGAAATCTGCAGAGACAGAGGGATCTAAATCCACTGTTTCTGCCTGAGTGCTGACATCCGCCAAGTATTGGGCAGCCAGCGCACGAACGTCAGCAAATTCGCGATTTAAAGCTGTTTCCAGAGCCAAAATAGCAGCCGTTGAGCCAATTTGACCGAGGGATTTAACAGCCTTTTGGCGCACTCCAGAAGTTTCGTCCCCCAGCAGCCGCATCAAACCTGCCACAGCTTCCTCTGTCCCAATTTCCCCCAAAGCAGCAGCAACTCTCCACCGCACATAAGATTCGCTGTCGCCAATTGCGCTCGCCAGTCCCGCGACCACCATTTTTGGCAATTTCGCATCTCCCTCTGTATTGATGTTCCCAAGGGCAACCGCCGCCCTGCCGCGCACGAAAATATCTCGATCCGAGAGCGACCCGATTATGGCCACCATAGCCACCTCGCTGCTGATTTCCCCCAAGGCAGAAACTGCACTGCCGCGCACGTCTGAGTCGTCATGGTTGAGGGCTTGCACCAATCCCGCCACAGCCGTTTCCGTGCCAATTTGTCCCAAGGCCTCGGCGGCCCTCAAAGAAACTGCATAGGAGTCGGGATCGTCGTGAAGCAATTCTACTAAGCCCGGTACTGCGTCACAATCGCCGATTTTCCCCAAAGCCGTCGCCGCCCTAGCGCGGACGATGTGATTTTCGTCTCTGAGGGCATTCAGCAGCCCGGAAACTACCTCAGAGACGCCGATTTTCCCGCAGTTGACGGCTGCCCGCCAGCGCACCTCGGAGTCTTCGTGTTTGAGGGCTTTCAGCAGCGCGGGGACTGCTGTTTTTGGGTTAATTTTGCCCAAGGCCCAAACAGCCCAGGCGCGCACCTTGGAATCTGGGTGTTTGACGGCTTTGAGCAGTGCTACGGCGGCTGGTTTCGAGTCAATTTCTCCTAAAGCCCAAGCAGCCCAAGCTTGGATTTGGGAATCTTTGGATTCGAGCGATCGGGCTAATTCAATTACTGCTGCTTCGGAGCCGATTTTCCCGATCGCCCGAATCCCCTCCAGGCGCACTGCACTTTCTTTGTGGTTCAATGCGGCCACCAACATCGGAATTGCCATATCGGAACTTGTTAGGGCCAGCAGTTGAATTTTGAGTAGGGGCGAAGTGGGGATTTTGTCGATTAATTTTATGGTGGCTATTTGAAATTCTGGCTTTACCGTTCCTGCTAGCTTTGAGCCGAGTTTTAAATTTACTTTTAGAGCTAATTTTACTGCCCGCAAAGCCAGACTTTGCTGTTCTACTTGCGGCAATATAGTAGCCAAGGTGTGCATCCCTTGTTTTTGTTTCAAATATTTTTGATGGAATTGAGCATCGCTGAGTTGGGGTAGCTGTTGGATGAGGCTTGCTGCTGAGGTCACTGATTTATCCTAATATTTTGGCGAGCGGTTGAGATTGCTCTTTTAAACTGTCTTTAAAAAAATATGGCATCTACAAAACGCTACTTCTAATCAAAAAAAGCTTGCACCACTTCTAAAATATGTCTCATTCCCCTATTTTTGCAACTCCCCAATTATTAATTATCGGGTTTGTTTGGGCGATCGGCTTGACAATGAGTAGCGCTTGCTGCTTGGCATTGCTGGGTTTTTAACTGACCTAGCTCTGCTATATCATTTATACTCACATCTTGCACCATTGTCAGCAACAGGCAAGATGCCTGTTCCACAAGAAATTTCACTCTTTGTGGAACAGGCATCTTGCCTGTTCATAAAAGCTTATTGAGAATGGTGCCACATCTTATTTTATACCAACTTGGTTTGAAATAGCGATCGGCGCGGTTGAGTGCAGCCAACCGGAAACAGCTTGATTCCCGGACAATCTCTCAACGAGCATAGGGCCCTTTTTTCAAAACCTTAGCCAAAGCGTTATCGTTATCTCGCAAACCTTCGTAAAAAAACATCACTTCTCCTTGAATGCCGCAAGAGCGGTTGTAAGCAATTACTTGCAACAACTGTTCGGGAGTTATGCTATATTTGCTGCCTCGATTCGTCAACAAAATACCGGGCGACACACACTTTACTTGCTGCCCGCTAAGCTGTCCCGAAATCATTTTATCAACCAATTGTTTGTAAGCATTAAAATCGCGGCGATAAAACTGCGGGTGAAGCAGATCCACCAAATTTTTGTCAACCCAGGCTTTAGAATCTTGCAAATATTCCGCCAGTCCCCAGTCATAAGGACTCGGCGACATCGATAGCAATAAATCAGGATTAATCGCTTTCACTTCTCGGTATAAACGAGCCACAAACTCAGTAATAATATTAGCACGCCACTGCAGCCAATGTGGCTCTTTACAATCCGATGGTGCTGCTTTACCGCACTCTTCTCGATAGCGTTTAACGGTTTTTTCGTCGTAACCGCCTTCTACCGGAAACGCAATGCGATCGTCTCCTTGAAGCCCGTCTACCGGATAATTCTTAGCAACTTCCAGCATCAACCCCAGCACAAAGTCTTGCACTTCTGGGTCAAGGGAATTCATCCAGTCAAAGTTATTTTTCTTAAGTAAATTGCCGCTGGCATCACGGGCGATCCACTCAGGTTTTTTCGCCAGCAAATGACCGCCATTGCGATTGTAAGAACTCACAAATCCGTATTCAAACCAAGGAATAACTTTGAGTCCGGCTCTATTTGCCTCAACAATTAATTCTGCCAAGGGGTCGCGACCTCCATACCGCGCGTCAATTTCCGCCCCAAATTGTTCGCACATAATTTGAGAAGGATAAGCCGTAAAACCCCCGTTCCAAACTACAGGAAAAACTGTATTAAATCCCGTATCGGCGAGAAAGTCCATTGCGTCAGCAATTCGCTGTTTTGAGGTGAGAACTTTGCAGTCAGTGCTGGGTATCCAAACGCCGCGAATTCCACCAGGATTGTCAGCCGCTAACGAACTTGGCAGCCCTGATGGATTTGGTGCAGAAAATCCAGTCGCCAAACGCAGTTGGAGCGAAGAGACCAAACTGCGAATTGCAGATTGGAAAGGTGTGAAAAATCGCATTTATTTATTCTTTTTTTTTGTAAGGTGCGGAGTACGCACGCTACGTTATTAATTTGTAGCACCCGATATTATTTATGGATAAGATGCGCCGAAGCACCGCCTATATTATTTTTGAATAAGGTGCGGAGTACGCACCCTATATTGATTGGTAGCACCCGATATTATTTATGGATAAGGTGCGCTGCGCGCACCCCAACATTGTACTATCCAGCGACAGCAGACAACTGCTGGCTCAAAGCTTCTTTCAAAAGTTCGGCCTTATCAGTTTGTTCCCAAGGCAAGTCTAAGTCAGTGCGCCCGAAGTGACCGTAAGCCGCCACATCTTGATAGAAACGGCCGCCTCTTTCAGCAGGCAAATTCTGCAAGTTAAATGCCTGAATGATTCCCGCAGGACGCAGTTCAAAATGCTCCTTCACAACTTCCAAAAGGCGATCGTCATCAACTTTCCCAGTGCCAAAAGTTTCGATCATCATGCTAACAGGCCGCGCAACGCCGATCGCATAACTCAACTGCACTTCGCACTTTTGGGCCAAACCAGCCGCTACGATATTTTTAGCGACGTAGCGACAAGCATAAGCCGCGCTGCGGTCTACCTTGGTGGGGTCTTTCCCAGAAAAAGCGCCGCCGCCGTGGCGGGAATAGCCGCCGTAGGTATCCACAATAATTTTGCGGCCCGTCAAACCCGAATCTCCTTGAGGCCCGCCGACGACAAATTTGCCGGTGGGGTTGACAAGGAAGCGAGTTTCTGCATCCGGCTTCACGTTAATATCGGCAAACACAGGTTGGACGACTGCAGCCCAAAGGTCTTCTTTGATTTTGGCTTGAACTGCGGCTGTTTCTGTGATGTCGCCGATCGTTTCGGTGTGCTGGGTAGAAATTAAAATCGTATCTATGCCAACAGGTTTGCCGTCCTCGTAAATCACCGTAACTTGGCTTTTGCCGTCGGGACGCAGGTAAGATAACTGACCGGTTTTGCGGACTGCTGCCAGTTGACGGCAAATCCGGTGCGCTAAACTAATCGGCAGAGGCATCAATTCCGGCGTTTCGTTGCAAGCAAAGCCGAACATCAAGCCTTGGTCGCCGGCTCCAATGGCGTCTAATTCCTCTTCACTCGATTGTTCCCGGCTTTCGTGGGCTGTATTCACCCCTTGAGCAATATCGGGAGACTGAGAATCAAGAGCTACCAACACTGAGCAACTATTGGCAGAAAACCCGTTGTCAGCGTGGATGTAGCCAATATCGGCTATTTTTTTCCGGGCTAATTCTATGTAATTTACCTGAGCTTTAGTGGTAATTTCGCCCGTCAGCAGCATTAAGCCGGTGTTGACGACGACTTCGGCTGCGACGCGGCTTTTGGGGTCTTCAGTCAGTAAGGCATCTAAAATCGTATCTGAAATTTGATCGCAGATTTTATCGGGATGGCCTTCAGTGACCGATTCAGAGGTAAACAGGTAGCGGCGTGACAATGATTATTTCTCCTTAGATAGGGGCTCTTCCTGCGCGACCTCGACGACCGACGAGTTATTTTTCCGGTAAAGACCAAGAATGATCGCGTCTGGGCTACCGTCGAATTTTTGTCGATCTGCAGAGCCGTGTTGAAGCAGCATTTGATATTGGGTAAAGTGACACTACTATAGCAAAGTCAGTTCCGGCAAGTCCCTAAAAACTTAGATTTTGTAGGATTGTCGATCGATCTTGGACACCGATCGTCTAGCTCCTAACCTGACAAAGGTTGACGCACAGTAAGATACAGTCAGGGTATCGCCTTGTGCAAGGACTATGCCAGGACTCCAAAAATCACCAAACTTGATCCAAACAGTTGCCGACCTAGAATTTCCCGGCGGCCCCATACCGCTTGACTCTCGATTTTATATTGAGCGCTCAGGGGCCGAAGCCCTCGCCTGTGCAGAAATTAGCAAACCCGGAGGCCTTGTTCGCATTAAAGCTCCCAAAAAAATGGGCAAAAGTTCGCTGATGCTGCGGATAATTCACGCGGCAGTCGATCGGGGATATCGCACAGTAACTTTAGATTTTCAGCAAGCCGACGCAGCGGTTTTTGCTAGTTTAGATAAATTTTTGCGCTGGCTTTGTGTCAATGTCGCTCGGCAACTCAAACTCGAACCAAATATTGATGAATTCTGGGATGAAGATATGGGCAGCAAGGTAAGCTGCACTATTTACTTTGAAAACTATTTGCTCGGACTAATTGACAGTCCTATTGTCTTGGTAATCAACGAAATCAATCGAGTATTTGAACGCACCAATATTGCTCAAGATTTTTTGTCTGTGATTCGTTTTTGGTACGAACAAGCTCGCGCTAGCAAAATTTGGGAAAAACTCCGCACCGTTGTCATTCATTCGACAGAAAATTATATTGCTTTGAATGTTAATCAATCTCCATTTAATGTAGGAATGCCGATCAAACTCTCAGAATTTACTGCTGAACAAGTTCAAGATTTGGCGTGCAGATACGGACTAAACTGGAGCAATAGCGATCCGATAGAGCAATTAACGAACATGGTAGGCGGGCATCCTTATTTAGTGCATTTAGCGCTCTATCACCTGGCAATTTTGCCACAAAACCGCCTGTCGGTTGATCGGGATGAGCCTGGGGAGGAACTGGGGCGAGCCGAGTTGGCAGAACTGTTAACAGCAGCTCCTACTCACAGCGGAATTTATAGCGACTACTTGCAAAATCAGTCGATCGCCATTCAACAACAGCCGGAACTAGCCTTCGCATTCCAACAAGTTGTCGATGCTAAAAATAGCATTTACCTCGAACCTTTGATGGCTTATCAGTTAGACAGCATGGGACTTATCAAATTAGAGGGAAATAACTGTAGTTTGTCTTGCGAATTATATCGCCTGTATTTTCAAGGGCAAATGTTGTGTGAGGACAAGTTGTCGGTGGTTCGTTTTGAGGAGTTGCAGCAAGAAAATCAAAGGCTGCAAGCTTTGGTGAATGTGGACGAACTTACTCAAATTGGCAACAGACGGTATTTTGATAGTTGCTTGCGAACGGAATGGAAACATATGGCTCGCGAGGGGTCTCCGATATCTTTAATTTTGTGCGATCTCGATTATTTCAAAATATATAATGATACCTACGGACATCAAGCAGGAGATGAGTGTTTGCGATCGGTAGCTCAGACAATTCGCCGATCGCTCCCGCGCCCTGCTGATGTAGCTGCTCGCTACGGGGGCGAGGAATTTGCTGTGATTTTACCGGAAACTGATGGATCGGCGGCTCTGGTTGTTGCCGAACAAATTAGAACGAAAGTGAAAGCTTTGAATATTATTTTTAACCCAGAGAGTGTTGACGGTCTACCTCATTCTGTGGTAACGATTAGTTTGGGAATTGCCAGCGTTGTTCCGAGCGAGGAAAATGATGCGATAACGCTACTACTGGCGGCTGACGAGGCTCTTTATGACTCGAAAAGGCACGGGCGCGATCGGCTCACTATGAGTACGCTTTTAAATTTTCGATTTGCTGCTGTTAATTAGCTAATTCCGGGGAAATATAATTCGTTTCTACACATACAAAGTCCGCCCGCGCGGACTCTGAAAAAAATGATAGTTAAGAACTGGATTTGATGTTAATAGCGGGGGACGGTTCGATCGACCACCATTGAGTAAGCATCGATACCGCCAACGATATTTTTAACGTTAGTAAATCCTTGAGCGGCTAACCACTGGCACATTTGAGCCGATCGCACTCCGTGATGGCACAGAACTAGGGTTTCTGTGTCGCGATCGAGTCTAGCGTCAATTTCACCAGACCATTCGGCAAACTCGCTCAGCGGAAAAGCTACAAATCCCGGCAGCGCCGCGAGTTCAATTTCGTAAGGTTCCCGCACGTCTACAAGCTGCAATTTCTCAGCATTGATTTCTGCTAATTGGCGAGCTAATTCTTCGACTGTAATTTGAGCAAAAATTTCTGACATTTGATTAGGAAAATGTAGGCATCAGTCATATCATGTCCGGTCGAGCGACCGCGATTTTTGTAGGGGCTCCCCTCACCAACAATACCTGCCAATAATGGACAATCTCAAAAACCCGCCCCGACCAGGATATTATTGTTAATCGATCGGACATTAGTCAACAGTCAACAGTTAACAGTCAACAGTCAACAGTCAACTGTTAACAGTAATTAATTGAGGGGCGAAGGCGGTGGAATTAGCTCCACAGGAGGGGTAGGTGCAGGGCGCCCGTCCAACTGGCTCACGCTGTCTCTGGGGTCAAGACAAGTGGCGATTAACCGGTCAGTGGGAAAGTCGAGCCTGCCGCTCAAACCGACTACGCATTCAGAAAACTGTTGTGGCAATAAACTGCGGCGGCATCCATCCAGCACTACCAGGGGATCAGCAGGTTGAGTTCGACTTTTGCCGTTAATATTCACTACGCAAGTAGCCAATTCGTTGGGACGCCTCACCCGCCGACAGCTAGAGAGCGCTTCGACACCAGAAATCTTGGTTTTGCGGTTGATTTGGAGGGCGCATTTAGATATGTCGCGGGGGCGGAGGGCGTCAGCACAAGCGGCGGCGGCTGCCTCTGCGGCCACTCCGGCTTCGATTAGTTCCAGGGCGCAGACGCGATAGGGATTCCTAGAGCGAGGGATTCTAATAGTGATGGCTGATGCTGGTGAGATTGGCAGTGCTGTTGCCAACAAACCGAGTGCTGCTAGCTGCGTGCCGAGAGCTAATATCCAGCGCGCGGTAGGGTTTGAGCCTGTCGGTGCTGGCTTTGGGGAAGAAGTGCGGGAGAAATTGCGGTTGTGCATGGCAGATCGAGTAGTGAGTTTTTTTGGCTGATTGGGGCGATCGAGCGATCGGCTTTTCCTTCAGAATTTACCGCACATTATGGATCGCCCTCCGGTAGATCGTTTTTTTATCGATCTTTGTTGGAATTTTGACCGTTACCAACATATAATATAGAGTCTGCATAAATATTGCATACAGATATTAGAGAGGAAAATAAATGTCTCGATATCGAGGCCCCCGATTGAGAATCGTCCGTCGCCTGAAAGAGTTGCCCGGTCTAACCCGCAAAACCCCCAGACGAGATTATCCGCCTGGACAGCACGGTCAAAACCGCAAAAAGCTCTCTGAGTATGCGGTTCGCTTGCAAGAAAAGCAAAAACTCCGTTTCAATTACGGTGTGACGGAACGCCAACTGCTCCGTTACGTCCGCAAAGCCCGCCGTGTCACGGGCTCCACAGGTCAAGTGTTACTGCAATTTTTGGAAATGCGCTTGGACAATACTGTGTTTCGGATGGGAATGGCTCCAACCATTCCGTCCGCTAGACAATTGGTAAATCACGGTCACATAACTGTCAATGACCGTGAAGTCAATATCGCCAGCTATCAGTGCAAGCCTGGTGATGTAGTTGCTGTGAAAAATAGAGAGCGCTCGCGCACAATGGTAGAAGCTAATCTCAAAGACCCAGGCTTGGCTCACTTGCCCAATCACTTGGAATTTGATAAGCAAAAACTAATTGGCAAAGTTAATGGCGTTATCGAACGCGAGTGGATTGCTCTACAGATTAACGAACTGCTAGTGGTGGAATACTACTCGCGTCAAGCCTAATTTATTAGTCATCAGTCGTTGGTCATTAGTCATCAGTTAGTTGCTAGCAGAATAATTAATAATTGGGTAGAAACCCAGTTATTGATTAATTGCTACTGAATAATGAGGGCTAAGGACTGAGGACTAAGAATTAATAATTTTCAACACTCCCACCCCCCTAAAAAGGGATGGGATTTTTTGAAGGTTTCGCTTGTTAACTTCTTTGAGTAGCCATTTGCTCAGACGACACCTGCCTGATGGCATTAAATGATGTCCCAGCCTCAAATTATTCCCTTAAAATGTTTCTTCTCCGGTTGGTTCTTGGTGGACAAGACCTCGCTTTTGAAGGCGATAATTCGCGACAACCGGGTAAACAACACCGCGTATCCGATTGATGGCGCCTACTGGACGATGAACTGCTAAGCCGTTCCAGGGAGAATATCGCAGGTTTTCGTTGAAATCAGATTGTTTTTCATAATCAATAATCTGATGCTTGACTGTGAGACGACCTACTCTCAAGAAGGGTGATTCCTTTTCCTTCCAGACATTGATGCCATCGTCGATCGGCATTTTTAAGCTGGTTTGGAACTGAATGCCAAAATCCCAACAGTATTGGGCATCAGGTTTCGCCAGAGCTTGAATAAGGTCATCCCGGTAATAATTGTCTGGTTTATTGGGATCTAAACGCAAGGCTTTAGCGCGATCGACAAAGGGAATTTTAGGAATTCCCGGTCGAGATTGTTCTGGAATTATCTCGTGCGGTGGTTCGGATGAAACTGGAGTAAACCCATACTTAATTACAGCCGGATATTCGACAGGAACTAGACCAGGCTGGGAGGGATCGAAATCGGGATTGAGACCCAAAGCAGAGGGTGAACCGCTCCAATATTTGGCTGTTAGCAAACTCTTCGGAGTCCGGCTACCCGTAAGCGTTGACACAGCTAAAAAGTGTCTGGGATGTCGGATTAGCCACTTTTTCAATGTCTCTGGTGATTCAACCAGAGCAGAAAAAAAGCCGTAGTAGTCTTTGATGGTTTGGCTCACAAATATCTCTGAATTGTGAACAATGATGTCCTGGGTTTTTGACTCGTGGCTTTGCGTGAGTCGTTCGCCTTCCACCCCCATCACTTTCAGTGATATTGAGCGCGAATCTTTTTGGTAATCAGGGGCTACTTTGGTAGCCCCGTTAGCAAATCGCAACCAAACAGGATATTCTTTGGGTTTTGCTAGCAAACCTTGCTTAAGGGAAATAGCATTGAGTCGCGAAGAACTTAACGAAGCGCGTTTACCCAATTCCCGTTTAATCTCTTCCTCATCAAAGTCAAAAATTTCCAGAGTTCCTTTAACGCAGGCATGAGTTTTGGCGTGAGTATCTCGCAGCGCCCGCTCCTTATCCCCGTAAAGATTATCCATCCGAAGCTTGGCCTGCTCAACCAAAAGATCGTAGTATTTGCGTTCGTCCTGTTCGGGATATTCGGTAAATAACTTCTTGCTCATAAATAACCTTCGGTTAATCGCTAAAAAAGGTTCTACACAAACCGTTGCATCTGTTAAATAGTATAACTGCTGGTGCAATTGCTCCCGAATTGCCGTAGCCGAGCGCTTGCGAAAAGATCGCCTTTTTATTCCTCATTTTTGAGGGCGCAGGTGTCTTTGCGCCCCCAACTAATTTGAGTCTTAGTTGTCCGCTACAACTTAAAGCTCGAAGGAGACTTTGTACTTGGGATCGCTTGGAGGAACATTACGATTCACTAAATCAGAGACTGTTTTGGTATTTTGGATAATTTCCCAACCAACCTCAGAAAAAGTTTCCTTATTGAAGACTTTAGGCGATAACAAAGGATTAGTTAAAGCTTGGGAGAAAGCATCAATGCCAATTATCCGTGCTACTAAAGGCGGAATTGCTGAATTTTTCCGGACATCTTCAGCGTACAATCCGACAAATAGTTCAATCTTATCAACATGACCATACAACTCTTTTAATTTCTGTTGAGCGTATTCGTCACCCGTAATTTGATTGAAATCAGTCACCCTGGGATAACCACACATTTCGCGGTAATCGTTATAACTGGCTAACTGCGCCTGCCGTCCGAGTTTAACAGATGCTAGTTCGGTAGCATCAATAAATGTATAGGGTGTTCCTGCGATCTTAAAATCAGGTGTGTTAAATAAACCAATTCTAGTGCCTGGTTGGGAACAACTTTCTTCCATCAATGCACCCAACCCTTTATCGATTAACATCTGATTATTCCAGAGGGAATCGTACATGGATTTTTCTTGGCCGTCATAGATAAAGGTTTCCGGAATCGCACTATGCCAGCGATAGACAAAACTAAACTCAATCGCCATCCAATTTTCTCGATACCAACTTTCCTTGGTAAAAGCTTCAGGATCGGCAAAGAACCTAAAATTATAGGGCGTAATGTGGAAAATGTACTCTTCCATAATGATATTGAGAATAATCACCATGAGAATATTTCTCGCGGTTTGGAAGAGCCTCTCATCGTCCCATTCCGGATAGCTTTTGGACAAAACATCACAAATTCGATTATGCTCCCTGATACATAAAGTGTTGAGCATGACATAGCCAACTTGGACGTTTGCCCGTTCAACTCCCATTGCAAATAGCTTGCTTTTCTTTTCGGGGGGTTGTCTTTTCTCATCATTAAGGGGTGCATGAAGACCTTCAAATTGAGGATCGATAATACCCTGCTCAGGATCGGCATAATAAAAGAGGGGATACTCTTCTTCTACGCCATCTTTGCGCTTGAGTTTTTGGGTTTTAAATTTACCGTCTTTGAAAGCTCTGAGCATATTTGTTTGTTTGCGGGTCAACCCGTAAACATTACACATATCAATCTGATGGTTGGAGGTATTTTTGAAGCGGTTTTGCTGATCGATCCGCAGAAAACTATCTGTAAACCACTGCACCCAATAGGGAAAGAGCAGAGTGGATTTTTCCGAATAAATGGTTTTTCCATCTCTTTTTTGGAATAAGGTCTTTACTTTGTCCAGTGGTGGTAAATTCCCTTCTTTGTTGAATTCTGGGTCGGGAGGTAAATGTCGCCCAGTATAAGTCTTGTCTGTAAGTGAATCCCAAGAGATGTAGGTATCAGTTTTCTTGGGAATATCTGTCCCTGGAATTTTGGGATCTAAGCCCATTAAGCTATAGGGAAGCGGGCGAGTCGGAAGTTTGTAAATGATGCTATTGAGAAAAAATTTGTTTAGTTTCCGTTTCAGAGGCTCGTAACTTTGAACTAAATTCCAAATTGGTTTGAAATGAGTCAACGTATATGCTAAAGCTTTGTTGCTGAATCCATCTCTAGATGTATCTCTTTCCATGATTGCTTTTCCTTTCGATTGTTGTAGATTAGATCGTCTTCTTATTCGGGGTTCTGAGAGGTTGATAAAGTTCGATCATTTTTCTATATTTTCAATTACTTTGGAGAGAATCTTTTGCAGATTCTTAGGCCGATAGTCTTGGCTTTTTTTCAATCGCTCGATCGCGCTTTCATGAAGATCCTCAAGGGTCTCCCCCACCTCGCGCCACTTGATTCCTGCCAATTTGAAGAACCCAGGATCGTTTTTAAATGGAGCCTTATAATCAGGCTTGATATCCTCAATGGCCTCTGGCTCGAATTCCAGCTTCAATTCAAGGTCACTGATTTGATCCAACATCCACTTCAAGACAGCATCTGATAACCCACGGTATTCTGGCGTACCACCGCCGATGCAGCCATGCTCGCCTGGAAACCAAACTTGACGAAGCTTCTGCTTCGGGGCATCAGGATTTTTCTTCATCAGGGTAACATCAAAGACTTCGCGAATTTCGTCGATCGCAACGGCGTGCAACGCATTCTCAATATCCTTATTTAAAGTGGTGTCGTGGAATTTGTACCTTGTTTTGATCTGTCCCTCAAACTTCTTCAAGGCGGGTACAAGAGGAATACCAAGGGCTCCAACGGTGTCGAAACAACCAAGCAAGGTAATCGGGACGCGATCGCCGTTATCTTTGCCGTAATCTTTGCGGAAACTCTTTGCTTTGTCATCATTTGGTTTAAGGCCTCGGTCACGGTAAAGCTCGTAAGCTTCTGATGCCTTGGTAATATAACGGCGGGATAGGAGACCGGAGCAATAGATCATCCCCGCTAGACTCCTGACTGTGTAAGCACCGCGACTGAACCCGAATAGATAGATTTCGTCACCCTGATCGTAGTTGAGAGAAAGAAAACGATAGGCATCTTGTATATTTTTATCGATTCCCAGCCCAGTGACTCCGCCCACAATCTTGTTACTGTCTACTCCAATTCCCTCGTCATAAAACACGATCTGCGGAACCCCGTCACTGGCTGTCCGTTTCACGGCCTGGGCAAGCCTAAGTACATTAGTTGGGCACTTAGTATCTAGTTTGTTCCAAGTTCCATCACAGCAAACAATCAGACGTTTCCCTGGTTTCGTCATTTTTATATTCTCTCTTTGAATTTGAAATTTAATAGCGATCTGTCATTGGTCATCGGTTACAAGAGAATTGCCACTTCCCGTTTTTCTGTCGCGTCAGGCGAGCCCTCCTAATTTCTTGCTCGACCCTATTGTTATCTGGCTGGGCAATCTTTAGCTATTTCGATTGTCAGGATATTAGTCTCAAAACACCATCTAGTCTAGTTGGCTGTATTAAAATGTTAATTTTATTTATATTTCTTAAATTAAAATATTTACAGAGTGAAATAGTAGCTTTGGTTCTGGGAAAAGGCTCGATTCTCTTAAAACGCAAAAAATGTAGAGCGTGAAATAGTAGCTTTGGTTCTGGGAAAAGGCTCGATTTTCCTAACAGGAGTAGCGCTCCGACGCCATAGCTAACAAACATTTAAACACATTTACGCTCTGCCTGGTCAGTTTTTAGAACAGCTATAGCAATCCGATCTGAGTCTCACAACACAACGCCCTCTTGTCTTCCTAGACTTCTTGTATAGCAAGACTTTCAGATTTTACAGATCTAGAAAATCACTTAGGATTGCTATATATCCGATCGATTTGTCCGTTGGCTGCAAGATAATGGTGACGTAGGGGTCGAACAAATAGCAGATTTGGACTATGTTTTGGATTAAAATTTGTTGCAGGAACTCTCAGATTTTCTGCGATGTGCTTGAAGTTTTTAACAATCTGTGGGCTTTTCTGGTTTCTCGATCGGTAAATTTGTGCGAAAATTTCCTAGCCCCGGTTAAATTTGAAACGTCCAAAAGTGGGGACGATCGACCGCAGCGACTGGCTACGGGGTTCTCGCACCAAAATCAAAGGCAGTAAGCCCAACATTCGCACAGCAGCCGAGAGCGCAAACAATGCTCCCAAACTCATGCCGGGAAGTTCGGCAAGAAAGCCGCCGGCGGTAGTTCCCAAAGCCCCAGCTAATCCCGAAACCGCTGCGGCGATCGCAAAATAAGTCGAAGGTTGCTCGATCGACGCTATCTCCATTTGAATATTGTTACTACACAGCGCGATCGCGCCTAAAGTCGTCCCCCCCAACAAGTGCAGCAACGGCAGCCACACCCATAGGGCAAAAGGGTAATTGCCCGTACCCAACCACAGCAAGGGCGTTAGGGCCACCACCAGCCCAACCGTAATTAGCAGGGGGCGATTTCCCCAGCGATCGGCTAACTTACCCCAAAACATCAGCAGCAGTAGATTGGCCCCGGAACTTAAGCTGGTGTAAATCGTTACCAAACTCACATCCAAGCTTAAATCTTTCAGCAGGTAGATATTAAAAAAAGGCGCGCTGAGATTAATAGCAAATGTCCACACGCTGAAGTAAAGAATAAACATTAAAAAATTAGAATCTTTCAGCACAGAAGGTACAAAATCTGTTATTTGCTTTGCTTTTTTCTCTGTAAGTCGATCGTTCTCTGCATCTTTTTTGTATAGCTGGGGATTCACATCAACCATGAAGCATTGACACCCCAAACTAATCATTCCCGCCAAAACACCCACCAATAAAACAATACCGTAGCCCAAAATTGGACCGCCGTCCCAAGTTGACACGGACAATCCCATCAACGGCACTCCCAGCAAAGTGATGAGGCTGACAGCACTGTTGCGAAAGCCAAAATAGCGTCCCCGCAAGCGCTGAGGAACCACAGCAGCCATCCAACTGAACCAGCTAGAATTAGCAAAAGCTACCAGCACGCTAGCTGCTACGACTGTTACCAGCGTCCATTGCAGCAGTTGGTGAGGGTCTGCGTGCTGGGAACCCCAAACAATTGCCACCGCCAGCACCAGCCACAGCAGCCGCGACGCACCGAATACAAATAGGTTGTACCAGTGGCGGCTGGTTGTGCGATCTGCGATGTAGGCTCCTAATGGTTGCAGGAGATTTACCACCATCGGAATAGCCGAGAATATACCTATTTCCACGCTGCTCGCGCCGAGTTGCAGCAAGAAGTTGCTCAGCAGCACGCCGGTGGTCGCCGACTCGAAGACAGCGGCAAAAACGCCGTCTAGAGTTGAGGCTTTCAGGGTCGATCGAACGTCTTTTTTAGAAAATTTGAGAGCTGTTTTTGCAGAGAGAACGAGCTGAAATATTTTCGGGTCTACTATTTCTGGAGTCTGAAGAGATAGAGGTTCATTTAACTCTGCAACTGGTTCAACCATAGTCAATCAATTTTAGATTTTAGATTTTAGATTTTAGATTGGAGAATTGAAGTAACAGGGTTAGATAAAACCAGCCCCACCTTCAAGAGGCTAGCTCGAAAGTAGGACTGGCACGTCCGGGTAATTCAGATAAATATAAATGACTTGCAATCGCTAGGACATCAACCGCTTGGGAGATATAAATCTGCTAATTGTAAAAAAGTAGGTTTTAGGGCTTAACCAGGAAGCGAGCGCAGCATTTTGCATACCAAAAATTGCTCGAATTCCGCCTCAAACAAGTTCCCCAAAGGCAAAAGCAAATTTAGCGCCCGATCCTCGACTCGGCTCTGATACCTTTACGGCTAGGTAAATTTATAGAATGAAAGACGATCAACTTGCTGAGTATCGCTGCTAACTATTTGTACCTAATTCCTGGAATGCGTTTGTTCAGTCCCAGCGCTGGGGATCGAGATTCCGGGTTTTTTGTGAAAATCGCCCCCAGGTGCCGATAAAGCTTCGGAGTGGGTTATTGGCGATCCTCTACGAGGATCGCCAACTGGTAGGACAAAATTATAGTTGACAAAAATTACGCTAACTGCAGATAATAGCAAACCCTAGAATTACACTTAAATGTTTGAGGGGTATCAGTGCTAAGGCGTGATGTCGATCGCCAGCCAATTTACGGATTTCTGAATTACAACGTGACAAAAACTCAACCTTTATCGGGGTATACACTGCCAGTATTTGCCTGTGCGGCCGCACTTGCAGCTTTGCGGTGCTTACGCGCAGGTATTCAGTCTCTAGATAGCGTATCAGTCAATTTACTGGAACCGCAAATAACTGCAGAAATTCCGATCGAACAGGCGTCTGTACTCAAAACTGATACCGCTTTAGGAGTGACTCGCTCCGATCCGGGGGACAATCTCGATCTGACTCGCAATACCCCCGTTTGGGCAATGGTGGAATTGGGGAATTGGGAAGAGGGAGAGCAGATTGTGATTCTCGGCGGTGAAGGTATAGGGCGTCACACAGTCGGTGGAGGGGCGGCGATCTATGATTACGCAATGCGACTGTTGCGATCGAATCTGAGCCGAGAACTCGCAGGAGGAGAAAAAATTACTGTCACCCTGATTCTGCCGTCTGGGCGGCAACTAGCCGCCCGCACTTCTAACGAAGCTTTCGGCGTGGTAGAAGGACTTTCGCTGCTGGGTACAACTGGCATTTCTCAGCCGCTGAGTGCCCCTGGACAGTTGGAACTTTACCGCGAACAACTGCAACAAAAAGCCGAATTGTTTGACTGTTTGGTTTTCTGCATCGGCGAAAACGGTTTGGATTTGGCGCGACAACTGGGGATTAATCCTGATAGGCTCGTCAAAACCGCTAACTGGCTCGGCCCGCTGCTGGTAGAGGCCGGATATCAGGGCGTGCAGTCAATTTTGCTGTTTGGCTATCACGGGAAACTGATGAAATTGGCTGCGGGAATTTTTCACACTCACCACCACCTCGCTGACGGGCGCAGGGAAATTCTCACAGCTTACTGTGCTAAAGCTGGAATGGCTGCCGATGCGTGTTCCGCAATTTTTGCCGCCGCGACAGCCGAAGAGGCTCTGGGGCAACTGCGGGCTTTAGACGCCGAGTTTGGGAGCAATTGGGTCGATCAAATTTACGGCGACATCGCCCGACAAATAGACTTGCGATCCTCGGATTGCATTTTTACTCACACCAACCGAAGAATCCCCGTGGGCTCGGTCATGTTCGGGCGCGATCGCAAAATTATTGTTAAAAGTGACATAGGAGATACATTTTTGACCCAAATTTGTTAATGTAGTGTGAATATCCCTGAATTCTGTTTAAAACATCGGTCAGGGATAATATTTAACAAGTAATAATTCTCTGTCCCTAAACCTTAATTATACTAGGTTGCTTCGGGAAGTTATTTCTGAAGCAAGAATTCAATTAATTAGGGTAAGTATCGAAGTAAATCTATGGCCCTGTACCCGATTAATCGACTAACATCGCTGACGGCAATCTAGTATCAATAAGATTTATTCCTAGTGACCAATGGTTCCTAGCCTTCCTTAGAATTGTACAGAGATCGCGACAGATACGTCCGCTACTTTATGCCCAATTAGCACTTAGGAATTACGCAATAACCGTGACTACTAAAATAGAAACTGAATCCGTTCTCACAAACTCTTTAATGCAGCAGATTGATCGCCAGATCATCGTGATTCTCGACTTCGGTTCGCAATATTCCGAACTGATTGCTCGTCGAATTCGCGAAACTCAAGTATATTCAGAAGTTATTTCTTACCGGACTACTGCAGAACAGTTAAAAGCTATCAATCCTAAAGGAATTATTCTTTCAGGAGGCCCAAGTTCTGTATACGATGAAAAAGCACCCCACTGCGACCCAGAAATTTGGAATTTGGGAATACCGGTGTTGGGAGTGTGTTACGGGATGCAGTTGATGGTAAAGCAGCTCGGAGGCACGGTTGAGCGGGCTAAGTTAGCCGAATACGGCAAGGCATCGCTATTTATTGACGATCCTACGGATTTGCTGACAAATGTTGAAGAGGGCAGCACGATGTGGATGAGCCACGGAGACTCGTGTACTCAACTGCCACCTGGTTTTGAAATCCTCGCTCACACTGACAATACTCCGTGTGCTGCTGTTGCTCACCACGAGAAAAATTTGTACGGGGTTCAGTTTCACCCAGAAGTAGTTCACTCGATCGGGGGAATAGCTTTAATTCGCAATTTTGTTTACCACATTTGCGAGTGCGAACCGACTTGGACGACTGCTACTTTTGTGGAGGAATCGATTCGCGAAATTCGCGCGCAAGTGGGAGATAAACGAGTTTTGCTGGCTCTATCGGGCGGTGTAGATTCTTCTACTTTGGCTTTCTTGCTGCATAAGGCGATCGGCGACCAACTTACCTGTATGTTTATCGACCAAGGGTTTATGCGGAAGTATGAACCAGAACGGTTGGTAAAATTATTTAAAGAGCAATTCCACATTGACGTTGAGTATGTTAATGCTCGCGAACGCTTTTTAGCTCAGCTTGAAGGGATTACCGATCCTGAAGTAAAACGCAAGCGGATTGGTCACGAGTTTATCAACGTATTTGAAGAAGAATCGAAGCGTCTAGGCCCCTTCGACTACCTCGCCCAAGGCACTCTTTATCCTGATGTGATTGAGTCGGCTGACACTAATGCAGACCCGAAAAGTGGCGAACGAGTTGCTGTTAAAATTAAAAGCCACCACAACGTCGGCGGTTTGCCGAAAGATTTGCGATTTAAGCTGATTGAACCGCTGCGAAAACTGTTTAAGGATGAGGTGCGAAAAGTCGGCCGGTCGATCGGGCTTCCCGAAGAAATAGTGAACCGACAACCTTTCCCCGGCCCGGGATTGGCGATTCGGATTATAGGAGAAGTTACCGCAGAGAGACTAAATATTTTGCGGGATGCTGACTTCATTGTTCGCCAAGAAATTAATCGGCACGGATTGTACGGTGAACTTTGGCAAGCTTTTGCAGTTTTGCTGCCGATTCGCAGTGTAGGCGTGATGGGCGATCAGCGCACTTATGCTTACCCGATCGTCTTGCGATTTATTAAGAGTGAAGACGGGATGACGGCTGATTGGGCGCGGGTTCCTTACGATTTGTTGGAACTGATCTCGAATCGGATTGTGAATGAGGTTAAGGGGGTGAACCGAGTGGTTTACGATATTACTTCTAAGCCACCGGGAACGATCGAGTGGGAGTGATTTCTAGTTAGGAATGAGAATTAAATAACTTACAAGTTTGATGGTTCTTGTGGGATGGGCGTCCCGCCCGTCCAGAAAGGGCGGGCGGGACGCCCAACCCCTACTCTCCACTTTCAAGAGTGTAAATTATTTAATTCGCGATCCTTAGCAATTAAGTAGGCGGACTAATTTTTTTGTCTGTCTACTTATTTTGATTTTGGATAAAAGGGCGATTCCCCACATTCCGCCCTTTGACTCTCACATTTAGGTATTTTTGACCAAGCCATGAGGTTTGCGTCAATTTTGAGGGAATTCCAAGTCAACAGATGCTCAAAGGGCGGAATGTGGGTTCTAATTGTTCCACCGCTGCATTGGTTTCAATGTTGTGACTTCGATCACTTGTAACACGGACTTGGTTCACCCAATATTTTCAGTATTATCACGGAAAAAAACCAGCACCATCACTTGCTCTTAGGAGAAACCACGAGATGATTAAGGTGTCGAGTTCAAAACAATCCCATGTATCCAGTTAATCTTCTCCCCGGCGCTATCAACGAATTAATTGCCACTGTCACCGATACTCACCGCGTTACCAAGGCTGACCGCTACGGCATGATGGCCGCCATCCTCGATGAGTCTATCAGTGAAGAAGAACGTGGCTCACTCGATCGTCTGATTCGCTCCCTGGTCAAAGGTAGGATTCAAGTCAGTGATGAACTCTCCATCGTCTCTTGACATTCCCCAGCTATCAGGCGTGGGGATTCTTGGTTCTGGCGACCTACCTTAAAACTATCTATCCTTGCGGCAATACTTAAAACAAATATCCGTTCAAATGAACCAAATATCGAGCCTAATTTAGTTAGTCCCAGAGGGTTTTATCTCCCCAAGCGTTCGAGAATTACTTCTCATGTTACCGGATGCCCGCTCGGTACGTTTTAACTTCCCAAAATTTACTTTTCTGGTTTTGGCTTACGTTAGTCAGCCTAGCTATAGTCAGCCTAGCTATGTTTTTCGTGGTTTTCGCCACCCACTAACCATTATTATTTTCCGACCAGTCGTTTGAGCTTGGTGTCTCTTATGTATCGGCGGTTATTTTACCTGTGATATAAGTATCATTGTACTCTACTTTAAATAGAATGCTAGGAAATTTGAAAAATAGATACTAACGCAACTAAAGGATTAAAACAAAAATCGGCAATCAATTAAAGCCGTCCTATAAGGACGGGGCTTTAGACCCAATTATCTTGGTAAGCAGAAAGCGGGTTGAGAACTCGACACTCTACAACGGCTTTCCGTTGGGGAAGTTTAAACAAGTCACTGATACAACTCTCTAGGGATAGCTTTTTGTATAATGCACTTTTGAGATAGACGATTAGCGTTCCCAACTTCATAAACATTATGACGGATACCATCCAGCATCTCATTGAGCCACACATTCAAGATTTGGGTGGGTTCCAAGCCCGCCGCTTGCTTCCCTCAGACGTTTTAGCATTGGTAGGCCCGTTCATCTTTTTTGACCATCTGGGCCCTGCGGTTTTTCCACCCGGCCGGGGCGTGGATGTCAGACCGCATCCGCACATCAACTTAGCAACCGTCACCTACCTGTTTGAAGGTGTTTTGCTGCATCGCGATAGTGTGGGCAGCGTTCAAGAAATCCGTCCTGGTGCGGTGAACTGGATGACTGCAGGGCGAGGCATTGTCCACTCGGAACGCACGCCTGATGACGATCGCAGCAAAGAAGCCATCCTGCATGGCATCCAAACCTGGATAGCCCTTCCCGATGAATACGAAGAAACCGACCCCTGGTTTCGGCATCATCCGGCTTCTGAACTCCCTGTTTGGGAGGATGCAGGAGTTTCGTTCACCTTAATTGCGGGTGAGGCCTATGGTCGCACTTCCCCAGTTCAAATATTTTCACCCATGATTTATCTGGACGTGCAACTAACTGCTGGAAGAGAATTTACCTTACCGGGTCATTACAGCGAACAGGCGGTTTACAGCGTAACAGAGGGGCTTGTTATTGATGGAGTGCCTTTACAACAACATCGGTTAGCGGTTCTAAATTCAGGCACGGAAGTAAACATTTCTGCTTCAGGCAAGGCTCGTTGTATTGTGATTGGCGGTGAACCTGTTGGTGAGCGCCATAAGTGGTGGAATTTTGTTTCGAGTCGCCTCTCGCGCATTGAGCAAGCTAAACTCGATTGGAGAGAGGGACGGTTTGCTCAGGTTCCTCAAGAGACAGAGTTTATTCCGCTACCTGAAGAGCCACCTTCTCAAGCAGAGCAACCGTTGTGAATAACCACAGCGATATTTAAATTAAAAAAACGCCAATTAATTACGTGAGAATATTGTAGGGATGATTGATTAATTGGCCCTAGAATTTTAGGATTGTAATTGTATCAAGTCTGATCGATCGATCGCAATACCTGAGAGTCGGGAGGGTTGACGAATAGTTCCGGGTTCACCCGTCCCTACAGGATTGGGATGCTTTCGTAACTATCTGCCTATATTCCGCTTCATGCGATCGAGTTCTTCGTCTGCTTCCCAGCGTTGAAACTTTTCTTCTAAAGGGTCTGCCGCCTTAAAACTGTTATAATTTGAACTCTGATTCCAACCCTTTGTATCCCAATTCTGCTCTGTTTTAGTGGTAGTGCGAGTTGCAGCTTCGGCCGCTTTTGCTCGGACTTCTTTTCGCCGTACTTGAATTTGGCGGTACAGTTCTTTTGCTTTTTCAATCCGTTCTTTGCAGCCTTGCATTTGGCCCCAGCGCTGATTTCCCTGACGCAGCAAAGCGGCTTGCCGCTCTTGGGCGGCTTGAGCTAAATCGAGCCTTTGAGCAGCTTTAGCTTTGTTGATGCGATCGTTCCAGCGCTGAATTTCTTGAGCGGCGGAGAGGATTTCGGCTTGCAGTTTTTTCTCTTGTTTTTGGATATCGAGAATCAGCCGCAGAGTGTCTTCTTCTTGTTCCTTCAGTTGTTCTTCTATTGCCTGCAATTCGAGATGGGGATTGCTACGCAAAAATTCTTCTAATCTGGTTTCTAGAAAGCGGCTGAAATCATCAAATAAGCCCATTTTTTATAATTCCTCAGTCATCAGTTATGAGTCATTAGTCATTGGTCATTAGTTATTAGTCATTGGTTCTTAGTCACTGGCGATCGATTATCGATCCTGAGTTGTTAGTTATAGCAGAAGAAAGTTCGGTAACGAAGTGGGTAAGCGATTTAACGGATAGAAGGAAGAAGCAATAAGAGCACTGGTTTCAGCAATTAAGAACGTCTTGGCGGTTCCTATATTATAACTGTTTTCACTGCTCCTGATATAAAGCCCGATCGCTGCCTATTACTGATTACCGATGACCTAACTCATAACTAATGACTGATGACTAATGACTCATAACTGATGACTGATTAGAACTTTTGCCCGACAAAAACCGATCGCACATCTCCTCCCTTGCGAATCACTGCTTCTTGATTTTTGATTTCTGCCAGCGTCCAACCGCTAGCGCCGATGCTTTCGCCGACATAAATTCTGCGGGCTACGCCGTCTACTTCAAACAAAGCAGCCGATCGATCGCCCAACTCCAAAATCCCTACCAGCGTGTGGGCGGAAGTCGGGGCGCTGCTAACGGCAGGTGCCGATTGCTCGGGCGCGGGCGCAGATTGCTGGGCTGCTGCGGGCGCTGGTGCCGGTTCGGTTTCGCGAGCCAAAATCTTTGGCTGGGGAGACTCCGAGGGGGAAGGGGAAGCGGCGAGGGGATCTCGATTTCCCGCAGCGGCGATCGCACGACCGGAGGCTGGAGCAGCAGGCGAGGGGGAAACTGCCGCGGTTTGAGGAGCTGCCGGAGCTGCCGGAGCTGCCGGAGCTGCCGCCACCTGAGCAGGCGGAGCTACAGTCACCTGAGCGGGGGGAGGGATGACTACGATTTGGGGTGCAGGTGCTCCCGGCTGCGCGCCGGCTTGTTCTAGGGCATCAGCGATGCGGTTGACTGCGGTAGAAAGACCTGCGGTTGCGGGCGGCGCGCCGGAAATTTGAATGCTCGGCAGCGTCCCTGGGGTGGGGGCTGGGGGAACTCCTGCAAGTTGGGGGTTAGCCTGGGGTGCTTTTTTTTGTTCGATCGCTTCTAGGGATCGCTGCACGTATTCGACAAACTGGGTGTCTGGTGCTGTTTTGCCACTTGCTGTCGGCCTCTCTGGTGCCTGGGTGGCGGGCAAGCGCACGAGTCCCGACCTGCTTGCGAGCCATAACCCCATGACTAGCAGCAGCGACCCACATGCTGCTCCCAGCAGGATTCTGTCGAATGATTGTTTGGACTGCTGTTTTTTGGTTGTTTCTAGGGCGACTTGGCGGGCGATCGCTTCTACGTCTTTTTCGCCCCGCTGCGACTGGGGGGGTGCCAACTGCGACAAAACTATTTGAGGTACCGATATCGACTTGAGCGCCACGAATTCTGGCTGCACTGGTTCCGATGGCAGTCCGCCGCTGCCGTCGAATGCTCGATCAACTCCTTCAAACAGTTCGTCCATCAACCGATCGGCGTAGGACTCTACTGCCACTGCTTCGGCTGGCACTGTTTCCACCGTCGCCCTCACGGCGATCGGCTCTGACGCTGATTCCCAAGACATCTGTTCGGCGATTACTTTTTGAGGCATAGTTTTCTGTTTGCTCCCGCTCCTCGACAACCCTGAGATTCTCAACTTCAGACTTCTACAGGATACTTGTGATGTTGACCAATTCTTGGCTCAGAACAGGTCAATTGTATCTCACTCATCACCATATTTTTAGTCCTCGGCCAACTTACTTTGCCCGATCGACTTTTGTTTTACCTGTTTTGGGCCTTTTCGCCCCTGTTTTCTGCTGCCAGTCTTATTTGCTTACCCTGACTTTTTCTGCATATTCTACTGCTTTTGTCAACCCCACCCTCCGGGGCTTCGCAGTTTTTGACACACAGCTTTACTTAAGGCGATCGCAAAAAAAGCGGGTTTTTTGTCGCTGTTTCCGATCGCTTTGCAGCTTTGACAAGGATTTCAGACTTTTACCCGTCTTAAGTTTCTTTGTCCGTTTGCTTAAAATTGGATTTTGGAAAATAATTTTAATCCCAACTCCCAATTTCAACTTCATGACAGCCAAAATATTGTCATTACTATCCCTTGACAGAGGATAAAAGCTAAGGGAAAAATCCAGCGAAACATTTGCATCATCCCAGCGGTGAAATCTGGTTTTTTGTGGTTTTTTTGCAAGAAATGCACGGTGACATTAGCCTGAATCGCCAAAAAGAAAAAAATATAACAGATAAATATGTAGGCATCCAGCAGAGTCATGTAAGATAATCTCGGCAAAGCATTAGCAACAGTGAAGTTAAAAGTTATTGCCGTGAGGGTGCTGGTCATGCCTACACTCATCTGAGGGTTAAAAGCCGTGTTTCCATCCATCCAAAAAGTCGCCCAAGAAAGCAGCGTAATTAGCAGCAGGGGACTAAAGACTTTAAATAGGTAAAACTGGTAATTGCGCTTGAGTTTAAGTTCAAAAGTGTATCGCGAATAGTTTTTATTTTCTAGTTCAAATTTGTTGGAAGTGACTGTACTTTTCAATTCCCTAATTTGCCATTCGGATAAAGAAACGAAAGAATCCTTGCTGTATCCAGTCAGCTTGGGATCTTTTTGGAAAACTACACGTCGGTCATCAAAAGACAATGATTCCAAAACAACCTTAGCTGTTTGCGAATCAAAGGGAAACTTTCTCAAATTTAAGTCAGATGATACAGTGGCGTTAACGAGTTCTAAATAAGTGACGGTGCCGTCGGGCTGCGCGGTTAATTCCACCGCGCCTTTTTTCGCCGCTGATGGAGAGTTGACAATTGTTAAAACTGGTTCCCATATTTTTTCGGGAGTGTAGCGAATTTCTGTGTCGCCAACTGCATTGGGGTCAAATGCTAGGCGCCGGTCTTGCCAAGTGGCCGACAAATAACCGCTGACATCAAAAGTTTCATCTGATTGATTAATGCGACCGATGTTGGTCAAATAGAAACCGATGGCAACTTCTGTTGGCTTGTCAGCGTTGGGAGGACTTTTGAGACCAGCTTTGGGAGTTTCTAGGGGCGGTGTTGTCGGGGCTGTGGCTGCGGTGGTTGACCTTGGTGCGGCTGCGGGGAAATTGGTGGGAGTATTTTGAGCGGCGACTGGGGAATAGGTAAAAAGGGCAGCAGTTAATGCTAAGCTCACCAGAGCTGAGATTGTGTGAGCTTTCAGTCGATTGTTGTTCATCTGATCGTATTCCTCGGACTAAGATGATTTTTTTTACAGTCGCTGAGCAGAATCGGCTGAGAAACCGGATTGTTAGCTATGGTAATTGAACTGCAATCAAGCAATTACCGGAATTAACGGGATTTCTGCATCCAAGATAGTTTAAGTTAGATCTACTCTGCTGAAAATTACTGACGAAAATTCCTGATGCTGGATTGGGTTGTTGATTGTTGAGGGTAATTTTTGTAAAACTACTGCATTGATTATTTAATAATAGGACTTACGCAGAAATACCAAATAAACCTGGTTTTTCACTCCTAGTTAAAAGCTCAAATGCAGTTTTTTTGTCACAAAACCAGGTTTTTGGGTAACTTTTGTATATCACCAACACAACTTTTTGTCAACAGCCATGGGGTGCTGTGTATCTTCTTTTCAGAGCGATATGCTTCCCAAGCTCTTTATCGTTTCTCAGTAAATTTGTGAAGCCATCGAAAACATCTCTTAAAATATTTCCAATTTCAGCAACCCCAAATTAACCCACCCGTTCGGCCAATTCCAACCAGCGCTCAGTCGCCCGATCGATCTGCTGCGTCAACTGAGCCAAACGATCCGATAACTTCTTCACCTCGGCAAACCCGCTTGGAGCATTGTTAGACAACCTCTTCTCAATCTCTTGTTTCTCAGCTTCCATCTGCGGAATTAGACTTTCTAATTGTTCGTATTCCCGCTTATCATTGAAGGAAACTTTGGTAGATTTTTGACTAGAAGTTTGGGCTTTTGAATTGTTGGATTCAGCGGTGCGTGTAAGTTTTTCTTTTTCTTTTTGCCCTTTGATTTCCTTGGCTTCTTCCGCTTTTTTGTAGTCTAAATAGACAGAATAATTGCCGGGATACAAGCGCAAATTGCCGCCCGGTTCCAAGGCGAAAACCATGTCGATAGTGCGATCGAGAAAATAGCGATCGTGGGACACCACAATCACGCAGCCGTTAAAATCTTCGAGATAATCCTCCAAAACCGCCAAAGTCTGCACGTCTAAGTCGTTTGTCGGTTCGTCCAAAATCAGCACGTTCGGCGCACTCATCAGCACTTTCAACAGAAATAATCGGCGCTTTTCCCCGCCCGAAAGTTTGTTAATCGGTGCATACTGTTGGTTCGGTGGAAACAGAAACTTTTCCAACATTTGAGAAGCGGTAATGATTTCCCCGTCCGCCGTTTGCACCAACTCCGCCACACTTTTCAAGTATTCAATAACTCGCTGGTCTTCGTTGGGCGTCAAATCCTCTGAATGCTGGTCAAAATAACCGATATGAATGGTTGTGCCAATTTCGACAGTACCCGAATCCGGCTGAATGCGTCCGGTGATGATATCCATCAGCGTCGATTTTCCCGCACCGTTGCAGCCAATAATTCCTATCCGGTCTTCGGGTGTGAAATTGTAGGTAAAATCTTTAATTAAAGTGCGATCGCCGTAAGCTTTACAGATATTCAGTAACTCAATCACCTTCTTACCAATCCGGCGGCCCGCTGTCGCAATCTCGACTTTGCCGTTGGCTGTTTTGAATTCCTCTGCTCGCATATCTTTAATGCGATCGATCCGAGCTTTTTGCTTGGTACTGCGCGCCTTCGGCCCCTTCTTCAGCCATTCCAACTCGCGCCGCAATACTCCCGAGAATTTGCGCTGAGTGCTGGCGGCCGATTCTTCAGCTAGGGCTTTTTTCTCCAAGTAATAAGCGTAATTGCCAGCATAATTGTAAAGGTCGCCGCGATCGATCTCCAGGATGCGATTGGTAACGCGATCGAGAAAATAGCGATCGTGCGTAATCAGCAGCAAAGCACCGCGATAGCCGTTCAAATAATTCTGCAACCACTCCACAGACAACGCATCCAAGTGGTTTGTCGGTTCATCCATCAGCAACACATCGGGCTCTGACAACAAGGCTGTTGCTAAGGCAATTCGCTTGCGGTAGCCGCCGGACAAGTCGGCAATTTTCGCATCAAAATCCTCAATCCCCAACTTGGTCAAAATCAATTTCGCCTTCGTTTCCAAATCCCACGCATCCACCTCATCGATGCGTTCAGACACTGCAGACAGACGCGCCATCAACTTGTCTGTATCGCCTTTGCCGTGGGACAGTTGATCGGAAATTTCCTCGTATTCGCGCACTAAAGCCATTTGTTCGCCGCTGTCGGCAAATACTTGCTCTAAGACAGTGTGATTTTCGTCTAAATCCGGCTGTTGGGGGAGATAGACAATTGTAGACCCTGGATTGACCCAGCGATCGCCAGAGTCGATCGACTCCATACCGGCAATCATTTTCAGCAGGGTTGATTTCCCGGAACCGTTGGTGCCGATGAGTCCGACTTTATCGCCTTCATCCAGGCTGAAACTGGCATCTGTCAAGAGTTCCTTGATGCCGAAGTCTTTTTTGATCGATCGCAGAGTAAAAATAGTCATGAGTATATAAAATTATCTACCTAACTTTTGACATACATAAGCGAGTTGTGGTACTTTAGCTTATATCATGTATTGTACCGCACCTGCAATAGAATACTAAGTTAGCCAAATACCGCACCTCTCTATCGGCTCAATTCACAAAAAGAACGTTGACTAGAAATATGAAAATTTCACAAGTTACTAGACGCGATATTTTTGAATCTATGGCGATAGAAAAAATAAACTGGTCTGGCCGGTTAGAAGAATCTGAATTTCTTTCTCGCCTTTTTGATTTACAAAGTATGCCATCAACAGATTCGCGATTTAATAATGCTGCTGGCGACATATTTCAGCACAGAATTAATAATGATGACTGGGAGGATGATTGGGTTTTCTATGACAGTCGATTTGGTCTAATAAACGGGGATGACGAAGTATTTCTTAGATTCTTATGTGAAACACTTCATCCAGTTGTTCGATCGGATGTTACCGAAACAGAGCGAATCTGCCAGTTATATAATCAACACCTTCAAAATGACGGTTTTCAATTATTTGAAGTCACTAGGTTATCAGCAAAGCCCGTGTATTCAGGAAGATATGTTGGGCTAACAAAAGTCCCCGGAATATCGGCCGCACGCGAAACTCTGGCAGGAACAGACCCAGGATATGTAGCACAACAAATCACTCGAATGGATGTGGCTGTCAGCAACGATCCAAGCCTAGCAATAGGCACAGCAAAAGAACTCGTTGAAACGTGCTGTAAGACTATTCTGACTAATCGAGGAATCGCATTTTCAAAGAGTGTAGACATTCCAGAATTAGTTAAGCTAACCATCAAAGAGCTAGAACTAACCCCAGATGATATTCCAGAAAAAGCTAAAGCCAGCGACACAATCAAGCGATTACTCAGTAATCTCGCCACCATCACGCAAGGAGTCAATGAATTACGAAATCACTATGGAACAGGTCATGGAAAAGTGGCTGGCACAAAAGGATTACTGCCACGTCACGCAAGATTAGCAGTAGGAGCTGCATCAACGCTTGCTGTTTTCTTGGTAGAAACTCACAATGAACGTTCTAAAACTAAAACAAAGGACTAACCATTCGTTATTAGTTGAGATTATAAAAATGAAGGCTTATAAAAATAGTTTGCATAGAGATTTATCCTGCTAAGTTTCCGAACTGACCATAGAGCATATAAGATAATAATGAAGAGTTCAGATGAATCTAAATGAAAATAGATCGTATTACAAGCAATCCAAAGCGGATGAACGGGCAACCATGTATTCGCGATCTTCGGCTTACTGTTCGTCGAGTGATCGAGCTGCTAGCAACTTATCCCGATCGAGAAGAACTACATCAAGAGTTTCCAGAACTAGAGGATGAAGATATCCGGCAAGCCCTAATTTTTGTATCCTCTTACCTTGACGATCGCATCATTGAGCTACCTAATCGCTATGAAGCTGTTGCTTGACCAAGGATTACCACTTTCTGCGGCAGCATTATTACGTGATGCAGGTATCGACACCATCCATGTTGGTGAAATTGATATGTCTCAAGCCGAAGATGCCGAAATCATCGAGAAAGCAAGAGTTGAGGAACGTGTGGTTGTTACACTCGATGCAGATTTTCATACATTGCTAGCACTTGATGAAGCAGCTTCTCCCTCAGTTATTCGCGTTCGGATTGAAAGGTTACGCGCCCAAGCATTAACGGATTTGCTGCTGATGGTAATTGCTGAGTGCGAGGAGGATTTAGAACAAGGAGCGGCCATTTCGGTCGAGCCAAGCCGTATTCGTATTCGTCGTCTGCCACTCATACCGGATGTCTAAAAAATAGTCATCAGTATAAACAGTCATTTACGTGACCCTGATGCTCAAAAGGTTTATGTCAATCTCGATTGTCCACGCCTTCCAATGTACTATAATTCAGATACCAACCTTTGTTGGAGTATTTTTTTATGTCCTTGCAAGAGCTTAAAGAAAAAGCCAGCCAACTATCAGTCAGCGATCGCCTTGCCCTGCTAGGTGCGATCGTTCAATCGCTGCAAAGTACACCAGAAATCGAAAATTGGCAATATTTAGTTTCGCGTCCTCATGCTTGGCGCAAACAACTTTATATTAAGGGACGTAAATTACTAGCATCGACTATTTTGCGAGACATGACTGCTAATGGGATGTCACCGGAACAAGCCGCCGAAAACTGGGATTTACCACTTTCTGCTATCTATGAGGTGATTGATTACTGTGAGAATAATCAAGAACTTTTAAAATTAGAAGCAGACGAGGAACGCTATCGATTGGAAGTAAAAGGAGTCCAAGTTGAGTCTACGAATGCTGCTTGACGAAGATACTCAAGCAAAGTATTTAGTCAATCTTCTTGAGGCAGCCGATCACGATGTAGCCACAGTCAATACCTTGGATTTAATGAATCATCCAGATTCAGTCGTGCTAGACGCTGCCAGAGAAAATGAGAGAGTGCTACTTACACGCAATTGTGATGACTTTCAGCAATTGCATCAAGCGAACCCAGAACATTCAGGAATTTTGGCAGTTTATCAAGATTCTGAAGCTTCTAAGAATATGAGTTATCAGGCGATAGTGAAGGCAATTGATAATTTAGAAACAGCCGAATATGAACTCAATAATCAGTTTGTGGTTCTGAATCAATGGAATTATTAACGAGAAAATTTTGGAAAAATGCAAAATAGAAGTCTCATTGTTACCTGCTATTATACAATCTTACGCGCTTCCTTAATCGATCGCTCTTTTTATTTCAACAACTGCTTCTCCCGTTTTACCCGTTGCGCGATCGGGTATTTATAAGGAGATATGCCGATATGCCGATCGACTGCTTAAACATATAAGCGAAAAGTCCGTTAAGGTTATCTGTTTTCAGCCGAGATTAGGCAAGCAAAATCGTTGGCTTTGTTGGTAAGTCCCAGCGATCGCCCATCGGTATAGCACATCACTGCAACCGACCTTATGCTAAGTTATTTTTGGAATGAGAAGCGATCGGCCGCGCCAGCAAAAAAGGAGGATGTACAAAAATGGGTAAAGGCAGGTTAGAAGCATTCAGCGATGGTGTAATCGCCATTCTCATCACCATTATGGTGCTGGAATTGAAAGTGCCCCATGAAGCTGATTTAGCTGCGCTGCGTCCGCTAGTTCCAGTATTTCTGAGCTATGTACTCAGTTTTATTTATCTGGGTATCTACTGGAACAACCACCATCACTTGTTACAGGCGGCTCGGCACGTCAATGGTAATGTGTTGTGGGCTAATTTGCATCTGCTGTTCTGGTTGTCACTCATTCCCTTTGTCACTGCCTGGACAGGCGAGAACCACTTCGCGGCCTGGCCAGTTGCGCTTTATGGCACAGTGCTGTTGTTGGCTGCGATCGCTTACTTCATTCTTACTCGTGTCCTTATTTCTCACCACGGTAAAGATTCCACTCTGGCAATTGCACTGGGGCGAGACTTTAAGGGTAAAGTATCAGTGCTGATTTATACCGTAGCAATCCTGCTTTCATTTGTCAACTCATGGTTGGCTTTCATGCTCTATGTTTTAGTTGCGATCGTGTGGCTTATCCCCGATCGGCGTATTGAGAAAACTCTGAATTCGTGAACAATGTTCAACAAAAAGCCATCTTAGCCCGCTAACACTTCGTTTTACCGATTAACAAATGACAATTCATCAAAACAGACTTTTTCTTTAAGCTGGCAAAAGTAGTTATTACTACTTTTGTCAATACCTCTATACCTTAAAATCAATTGGTGAAGAAACAGGGGAAGCCTAGGCGCTTTGTGAAGGAATTGTTGCACCTGGTGGCGGTACGCTGACCCATCGGCACAACCGAGAAAATGAATCATTTTAGGTTCAAAACCGAGAGATTGAATTCCAGCTTGACGATCGTACTTTCGTCGCGACGGCCGGAACCTTTCTTCATTCTCTGATTTTATTGTAATTCGCCAGTGCGATCGCTATCTCTGAGATGCTTTTGAGAACTGGCATTGCAAGCCATAGCTTGATTGTGCCTAGATAGCAATCACTTTTGAAGTCATTGTAGAAATATAAAGTTTTAATTTTAATAATTTTCGCTGACTTTAGTTCGCTTGGCGTCCAACTTAAAAATTCAACACACAGCAGCCACCAAGACGCGGGCTAGCAGTGTGAACCTTACTTGTATCTAGAGACGGGTGGTTTCAATAATATTTTCTCTACCTTTAGGAATACATAAACCCGCCCTGATTTAACGCCACAAAAATAAAGTTTTGAGTAAAAAGGCAGGGGTGGAAAGTACGAATGCAGATTGTAGGGTTTCCTTGCCTGTCATTCCCAAGTGCGATCGCCGAAGATAAGGGTATAGAAATTAAACGGCTGGTTTTCACCCGCCCTTACACAAAATGAACTCACAACTAGAACAACAAGTAACAATTCTACAAGACGAAACAGCAGCGGCCGGGAATTCAGCCAACCCAACAGTTGAAACTCATGTATTCGCCTCAGAATTTGTAACAGAGGAAAAAGTCAGAGTGGAAGAATTTAAGATTAGCACCGACAGTTTAATTGCTAAAGTCAAAGAACTAATTCAGCAAGGAAAACTCCGCCGCCTCGTCATCAAAAACTCGCAAGGGCGGACTTTGGCAGACATTCCGCTGATGGCGGGATTGGTAGGCGGCGTTGCAGGATCAGTAGTCTTTCCAATTGCTGCTGTACTGGCTACAGTGGGGGCAGTTGTGGCTCATTTGACTGTAGCAATCGAGCGCAAAGAATAGTGATTAGTAATTAAAAATCTTCTCTTCAAGTCCGCGAAGGCGGACTTTGTTTGTTTAGTAGCGATTTCAACCGCCGAATTGTCTGATCAACGCAAATTATCCGGTACTTTCGCCGCAGGTTGGTCTAAATAATTGTAAACAATCCGCGAAATCCGACGCACAAAATCTCTTACAATCGGGTCATTGTAAGGACGTTTGACAAAGATTGCGGCCAAATAACGCTTACCGTTGGGCATATCAATAATTCCCGCATCGCCAACTACAAAGCCGATATCTCCGGTTTTGTCAGCAATCACGGCTCCCGGCCCCAAACCGGAAGGCAAAAGCGTTCTAGTTGTAGTATGCCGCAGTAATTCTAAAGCTTGTTCCCGACTGGATTCAGAAACTAATTTATCGCGAGACAGCATCGCCAGCAACTTTACCATATCCACAGAACTTGTGGTATTTGTTCCTTGAAAATCGCCGAGCCAATTGCGAATTCTGGTATCAGTTAATCCCCAACTGCGAAAACGCTCGTTGAGTTTAGCAATTCCCCCCAAACGTTCAATAATCATATTGGTGGCTGTATTGTCGCTGATGGTAATCATTTTATCTACGGTTTCTCTGATGCTAAACCGAGTTCCATCAGGTTCGTCTTGCATAGTTCCAGAGCCGCTGGCAACTAAGTCGGACTTCATAACTAATGTTTCGTCTAGGCTAACTTTGCCTGCATCTACATCTTGATAAAAAGCAATCAGAATTGGTAGTTTGATGGTACTGGCTGCCGGAAATACTCGATCGCCCTTGATATCCAAATAGTTTCCTGTATCTAAATCCAGAAAAAACATTCCGGCGCTCAGGGATCTATACTGTTCGATCGCACTTTGGATTTGAGGCTTGATGGCTATCATTTCCGAGCCTGTTGACATCGCCAAATCAGCGGAATAGTTTCTCTGATTTCCCGGCGAAACAGTGGGCGTAACTTGACCTGCTGCTTGTTCTATGCCGGTAATAGCTGTGGGGATAAAAGACTCGTTCCCCGCTATTTGCTCTGGATTCGGCAACTGAAAGGACCAGCGCGTGGCAGATTCTCTAATGACTCGGACTTTTTGCGGGTCTAACTTATAACCGGGAGTTAATTGTATCACTAACCTGGTAGTTTCCGTGTCAAACTGCCCGACTCTAATTTGTTGAATAGCTGAGTTGTAGCTTTGAGGACTTTCGGGATACTCCAAGACTATTCCAGGTAAGTCAATTACTAAGCGAGTGGGATTTGCAATGAGTTTGACTTCCGGCTGAACTCCTGAATCCGTAGTTAAATTGAGTTGGTTTTCGCGGGCATCGAAGTGCCAAGATGTTAGTGTATCAGCTTTTGCGGGCAGGGCGATCGAGAAAAGGCTAAGGGCGGCCGGCAACAGCCATCGCAGTTTAGGAGTCATGTGTGAAGAGAAAGAGTTTAACGGCTGCAACGAGAAAGCGGCTGAAAAAACGTTATCAACCGCTTTCGAGGCGAAGCACCTAGCATCATACAGTCAACTCTTGCCCGCAGCCGTAATTTTTTTATTTTCTTTGAGAGTATTCCGTTTCCCGGACTCATATCAAATCCGGTTCTATTACCCCTTTTTCTTCCTGCCTCGTGCAGGCGGACAAAACTTTGTACACTGGCGAATTCTCTTGGCAGAATTATTGTTTTGTAGACACAAATTTTCTTCCTCTGAAATGAATTCAAGTTAGGCGACTTCCCGATTTCTAGCATCTTCAAGGGAGTCGATCGCGGCTTTGAGAAACACTTTTCCTTTAGCAACAAATCGGCGATCGCTCAAAGGATCGTAAGCTTCCCAATTACCGCTAACTTCGCGATCGCGCCACAAAAACCAGCAGCGGTAGATTTCCCCGCTATCTATATCATCGCACAAAGCCAGCCAATCATCCCCCGTCAGAGCGCTGGCATCTAATGCTACCAATTCCACCCATGCAAGTGCAGTGCAGGCATCGATCGCCTCAGCGTCAACGGACTCAGATTTGGTAGCTATAGGTTGTGGCGAACACAGTGTAGACTTCATAATTTCTCCTTAATTCAATTAAATCAATCAATCAATGGATTGCCCTATTTATGGAACTGACCCGGTACGCCAAGTGGAAAAACTGTGTTTTGATAAATTTCTGGTTGGTCAAATTTACCAGCGGCTGATGCTTCTGTTAAATTATTAAGTGTATTAATTGTGAAAATGGCGGCAGTTCCCAAAGCGGCCATTGCCAGTCTGTGTAAGATTTTGTTCATTTGGGTTCTCCTTTTTTGCTTCGTGTATCTACTCTAAAAAGTTAAATCGTCATTAGCGGCGGAGATTGGGGAGTTAAGAAAAACTTTTTCTCCTCAAATATATTCAACTGTTGAAGCCGTTATCAGGACAGAGTTTGAGGAGTCGATCGCCCCAAAAACCTCTCCAAGTAAAATCCCTTAAATTCCGGCTGGCTGACTATCTCCCTTAAAATCGTCTAAAATAGGAACTTAAGGCGTTAACATTTCTAGATTCGTTCCCCTTTCAGTGCAAGCGAAGTGCTCAAGTCAAAACGCGATCGCGGTCGCATTCTCACTGCCTCTGGCTTAAAGAAACTTAACGAGGCGCTCCAAGAATGGTCTGACCGACATAACATTAGAGGTACTCTGACGGAAATCGAGGCTGAATCTGGCGTCGGTGCCGATACAGTCAGCAAAATTAAGCAGGGTAGAGAAGGTGCGGATTTGAGTAAAATTCGCCAGTTGTTCGCGGCTTTTGAAATGAATCTGGCGAATGGCGACCACCGATCGGCTAAACTTGAGGAAGCGGAAAATTTAGACGAGCTGGACAATTTGCCACCAGCGGGGGAAACAGCCACCAGCAGCAGAATTGTTAAAGTATTTGTCAGTTATCGCAGCGCCGAACCCGATCGCGAGTTGGGAAAACAGTTAGAAACGGCCTTAAGCGCGATCGGTCATACAGTTTTCACCGCCGAAAATAACATTAGATTGGGAGATAATTGGTTCGATCGCATTAATTTCTTCCTCCAAGAATGCGATTATTTGCTGCTACTGTTGCCGCCAACGGGAAACCAAAGCGAATTGCTAACATATCAAGTTCAGCAAGCAAAAGAACTACAAGACTCCCGCCCTGACAGAAAACCAATAATTCTCCCCATCCGCGTCGGTTTCCCCCTGAACGCGCCTCTAAATCACGACTTGCGGGGCTATCTGTACCGCATCAAACAGAGGGAATGGAAAACCACCGCCGACACTCCAATTATTATCGAAGAAGTTCTGAATTTGCTAGCAGAAAAACCCGCACCCGTTACAGAAAAAACGGAAGATTTAACACAAAAACAGCTATTAGAAATTAGCAGCGACGAAATACCTCTACCCGCCGCAGAACCAGAATTACCGGGAGGACAAGTCGATGTCGCTTCTCAATTTTATGTAGAACGCCCGCCCATCGAAGAACGCTGTTATCAAACTATTGTGCAGCCCAGCGCCTTAATTAGAATCAAAGCACCGAGACAAATGGGCAAAACTTCCTTGATGGCAAGAATTTTGCATCACGGAGCCCGTCAAGGCTATTGCACAGTGCCACTAACTTTTCAGTTAGTAGATAAAGCCGTATTCGCCAACTTAGATAAATTCTTAAAGTGGTTTTGCGCTTACGTGGGGCGCGAGTTGCACTTACCAAATCAATTAGAAGATTATTGGGACGAGATTTTTGGCAGCAAAGTTAACTGCAAAGATTACTTTGAAAAATACATTTTGCCGCAAATCGACAGTCCTTTAATTTTAGGATTAGACGAGATCGATCGCGTGTTCCAATATCCAGACATAGCCGAAGACTTTTTAGGACTGCTGCGGGCGTGGCACGAAGAATCGAAGCGACGCGACATCTGGAAAAAACTGCGATTAATTGTAGTTCACTCCACCGAAGTTTACATCCCGATGAACATCAATCAATCGCCTTTCAACGTCGGACTTCCCGTAGATTTGCCCGAATTCAACTCTCAGCAAATACAAGATTTAGCAGCGCGCCACAACTTGAATTGGTCGGCGGCAGAAGTTGAGGAATTGATGGCAATTGTCGGCGGTCATCCGTATTTAGTGCGAGTTGCATTATATCACATTTCGCGATCGGGTTTGACACTCGATGAATTAAAACAAAGTGCGATCGCAGATGCGGGAATTTACAGCGACCATTTGCGCCGGCAATTGTGGAACTTAGAAGAATATCCTGAGTTGGCGCAGGGGATGAGAGATATTGTGGCGGCGGATTCTCCGGTGCAATTAAAGGCGATGCAGGCGTTTAAATTAGACAGTTTGGGGTTGGTAAAATTGCATGGTAACGAGTGCGTGCCGAGGTGCGAACTGTATCGACACTATTTTAAAACTAATTGGGGAGTTAATTAATTGGAGATTTTAGCTCGTTAATGACGTAGAATCAGCAGTAGGGGGAAACAGCAGCACAAATATCGCAAAAGAGCGATCGATCCGGCTTTCCCCTGTGCAGTATCAAGGTAAAATAGGATCGATGACTGAAGAAACCGTGACTCTGAGAAAGTCTCTGGACTTAGATAAATTAATTCCACTTCTGCCCCAAGCAGAAGATATTAACTACTGGCGCGATCTCAACCCCAATTCAACTATTTCCGATCGACCATTTGAAGGCTTTTCAGAAGTATCGGGAATCCCAAAAGCAGAAATTGACGAGTACAGGCTGCAACTGCGAGAAGAAGGCTATTTCCAAACACCTAGCGTCATACCTGCTGCGACTATTCACCAGATGCGCGACTGTATAGAAAATGTCCGAAAAGCAGGGTTTCCGACAATGTTTGCCCTCGTCTACGATATCTTCTATCAAGCATTTGGTTACTTTAACTCAACCTTGACAGGAATTTTGGGAAACGGCTACAAGCTAGTTCCAAATTTTTGGGTTTATTACATAGAAACTTCTGACAGCGGCAAAGGATTTGAGCCTCACCGCGACGCCGAGTACGAAAATACTATAGACTCCAACGGTATGCCGACAGTGCTTACTATCTGGGTGACAATTACTGAGGCTAATCCCCTCAATTCATGTATGTACATGATTCCGGCAAACCGCGATCCAGAGTATGCTGAAGCTATCAAAAATCTCAAGACAAAAGCTACTAAATTTGCTTTGGAAGATATCCGGGCTTTACCTACACAAGCTGGTACTGTCTCGTGCTGGGATCAATATGTTTTTCACTGGGGAAGCCGCAGCAGCAGTCGGGCTAAATCGCCTCGAATTAGCTATGCAGTATATTGTCAGCGAGGGGATATTCCACCAGTTGATGATGTGATTGTCGATATCCCATCAGTCCTTGATTTCCCAACGCGGTTATCTCTGATTTGCAGAGGTTTGTATCGCTATTCTTACGCTAGTTTACAGCCATCCCCACAGGCGGAAGCACTGTTAGATTTCTTGACGAAGCATACGGCAAATCTGAAAAAAACTTAATATAATTTTTCCAAAAAGCCAGTCATCTCAATAGCGGTTCCATCGGAATGATTTAACCGCAGAGGACGCAGAGGACGCAGATTCTCCAGAAGAGAGAGATGGGGATAACTAACGAGGATTTGGTATAATTTCTGTAATTAATAATCAGGTGAATGATACCCATGAACGATATTTTTTTTATAACTTCCGATAATTGGCTAGATTGGATAACCGTGTTTGGTTATCTAGGTTTTACTGCTTTCATTGCATGGCGCGTGTTCACCACGTAGATAGATTATGAAATTACCTTCTTCCTCTTCTTCTTCTTTCTTACTTTGCGTCCTACCCTACGGGAACGGCTTCGCCGAACGCGCCTTCGCGGTTCGTTAAATAAACAGTAAAATAAGAAAATAATCAACTCCCCCCTACAGTTATGCCGCCCGTCGAAACTGTTGCAGCAATTCCGAACGATCTGATTTTGCGCTTGAGCATCGAGCAGTATCATGCGATAATTAAAGCTGGCATTCTCACGGATGATGACTCTGTAGAATTGCTGGAAGGTTGGCTGGTTTTCAAAAGGCCCAAAAATCCACCGCATCCAGTCACAACTCGTCTTGTCAGAACAGCTTTAGAGAATATTTTACCTGCAGGGTGGTATGTTGATTCCCAAGAACCGATAACGCTATCTAACAGCGAACCTGAACCTGATATAGTGGTTGTCCGAGGGGATACGCGACAGTATCTCGATCGCCATCCGGGTGCTGAAGATATTGCCCTGATTATTGAAGTATCTGATACGACACTTCAGCGCGATGATCGCACTGTTAAAAAACGGATTTATGCCCGCGCTGGAATTGCGATTTATTGGATTGTGAATCTTGTTGAAGGACTGGTTGAGGTGTACTCTCAACCTCTTGTGGAAGTTGAGCAGCCAGATTACAGTCAAAGGTTGGATTTCGGGCGATCGGCTGTTATACCGATTATTATTGAAGGGATAGAAATTGGGGCGCTCGCTGTTAACTCTCTTTTGCCTTGATTTTGATTGAAAGCTATTTGTTATTGGTTAATTGCTCTCTCAACTTTCGCAAAATTGGTATTTTTTCCAACTGTTCCGATCGCAAACTATCCCAGTTTAACCCAATTGGACGCGGATAACTTGTATTAGTCTCAATTACCCCCTCAGCAGTAACAATCCTATTCAGCGCCCAATCGTGAGCTTGCATCGGTAAACGCAAATCTTCGACTATTTGCAAAGGATGCACTGTTGTCACAATTGGCGTATCGATTTGTACTAACCCGAATTCCTGCAACATCGCCAATTCCAAATCGGCAAAACCTGCACCTTTCCCGGTTCTTCCCCCGTTGCGCGCCACCGCGACACAACCGACTATTACTAAATCGATCGGCTCCATTTCTGCAAAACTTACCAATTTTCCGCAATCGAGAGCTTTGCGGGCGATCGCACTTTCGGCAATTGATATATTTTGCCTCTGCAAATCCTCAGCCGTTAACTCAACAAAACAGCGATCGTCTGTCAATCGCGGTACTGCCATATACAGGCGTTTTCCATCTTGCAAAGCTCGCATCCGCACCGGATTTTGCGCCGCATCTGGATTGCACTTAATCGTTTTTGCTTGTTGCCAAATTGGTAAATTTGCCAATTTTTCGGCAGCTAACTCAGCACCGACAAAGTTGGGAATATGACCAAACGGATCGCCAACAGATGCGGCTTGCTGCTTCAGCAAAGACCAAATTTCTGTTCTTAACTTGTCTTTGTCGTCGTTATATCCAGTCCAATCAGTTTTCATGTTATTAGGCCTTATTGGTGGCGGTAAACTGCGCTAAAATTGTAGGGTGCGTCCGACTTTCGTTATAGGGCAATTATTCGGGGTTGCGGATATGACGCACCTTACTAATTGTGCCAGTTTCGGTAAATGTAAAGAGATATTTTAAATGATGTAGTAGCGGTTGACACCGCCGAATGACTAAAAGGTGATTTTTTTATTGTACCATTTTATCCTATGGATTATACCACAAAACCCAGTTACTATCAAGTCGGTGGGAGTTTGACAAATAACGCTCCCAATTATGTGAAGCGGCAAGCCGACGACGACCTTTATAACGGATTGAAAGCCGGGGAATTTTGTTATGTTTTGAATTCCCGGCAAATGGGCAAATCTAGCTTGCAGGTGCGGACAATTCAGCGGCTGAGAAATGAAGGAATTGCTTGTGCTGCCATCGACATTTCGGAAATTGGCAACCGCGGCGTCACTCCCGAACAGTGGTATGCTGGTTTGCTACGCATTCTCGAAAATAACTTTAACCTGTCGGATATTGTCAACGTGCGGACTTGGTGGCGCGATCGCAATTTTTTAACCCCGGTTCAAAGATTGAGCGAATTCATCGAAACCGTACTCTTACCCAACATTTCCAGCAATATTGTCATTTTTATTGACGAAATCGACAGCATTCTCGCCCTAGATTTTCCCGCCGATGATTTTTTAGCCTTAATTCGATCGTGCTACAACAAGCGCGCCAACAATTCAGAGTTCGATCGCCTAACTTGGGCCCTTTTAGGCGTAGCATCGCCGACGGATTTGTGCCGCGAGCAAAATGCCATCAGCAATACCCCTTTTAATATTGGCAATGCGATCGAATTAACTGGTTTTGACGAAACAGAAGCGCAACCGCTAGCAGCGGGGTTGGCAGAGCTGACAGACAGTTATCAGGAAGTTTTGAGAGAAGTATTGTATTGGACTGGCGGGCAACCTTTTTTGACTCAAAAGCTGTGCAAACTCTTGCTGGAAAATGCAGATTTAATCCCGGATTTACCCCCCCCAGCCCCCCCTTGCCAAGGGGGGGAGTCAGAGCAAGTCAATAATCCTCAAGAATGGGTTGAAAAGGTAGTACGCTTGAAAATCGTGGAGAATTGGGAATCTCAGGATGTTCCAGAACATTTGTCCACAATTCGCGATCGGCTTTTCAAAGAAAACCAGCGCATTGTCAGGAGACTAGGATTATATCAGCACATTTTAGAACAAGCTGAAATTGTCCCCGATGGTAGTGCCGAACAAATGGAGTTGCGATTAAGCGGATTAATCGTTAAGCGCGGGGAAAAATTAACAATTTCTAATCCTATTTATCAAGCTGTATTTAACAAAGAATTAATTGAAGAAAAATTAGAAAAACTCTCGCCTTACTCGGAAGCGATCAAAGTCTGGCTAAATTCTAGCTGTGAAGATGATTCCCAACTGTTGCGAGGGGATGATTTGCAGTCAGCATTAGTTTGGGCGGCAGGAAAAAGTTTAAGAAACGAAGATTTTCAGTTTTTGACTGCCAGCCAGAAAGTTATTTTGAGCGACCAAAATCAACTGCTGCGTTCAGCTACACTCGAAACCAAAAAAGCTGTATGTGATGCCGAAAAAGCTTTGAGTGAAGCTGACTCTGCCAAACAAAAAGCCAAACAGTGGATCGGCATCGGTTCTGCGGTACTGGCAGCATCGTTACTGGCGGCGATCGGCTTTTCAACTCTTGCTTACCAGCGGTTTAAATTAGCACAAGCAAGTATTGAAATCGAACAAAATGGCAGCGATGCTTTACTGTTGGCGGTATCTCAAAAAACAGAAAACACCGAAGCTTTATCAGAAGCTTTACTGAGGGCAATCGCCTCCGGTAAAAAATTAAAAACCTTGGTTAAAAACAAACATAAGCTAGAACAATACCCGGCAACTAGACCTCTGTTAGCTTTACAAATAATTCTTGATAAAATTAGCGAAACACAGGAGAGAAAATCCTCATCACTTCCCAAAACCAAGAGAAATTGGCAAGCTCATAAAGGTGCCGTTACCAGCGTCACTTTTAGCCCAACTCGGCAGACTTTAGCAACCGCAGGAATAGACGATCAAGTTCGGATGTGGAACTTTTCCGGGCAAAAAATTGCTGAATGGAAAGCTTTCCAGCAGTCAGTTAATATGGTAAACTTTAGCCCGAATGGTAAATTTTTAGCGACCGCCGGAAGGGACAGCACAGTTAAAATCTGGAATTTATCAGGTAAAAATATTGCTAATTTGAAAGGAATTAAAGGCTCTGTTACCAGCATCAGTTTTAGTCCCGAAGGAAAGTTATTAGCGGCGGCAGGGATAGACAGCTATGCTGCAATTTGGGATTTGTCTAAACTGCCACAATTAGTATCGTCTAGCCTGAAACTCCCAGGTCACAACGGCTTAGTGAGAAGCGTAAATTTTAGCCCAAAGGGCGATTTCATGGCGACTTTAGATGGCAAATCTACAGTGCGACTTTGGAACTTGTCGGGCAAGCTGAAAAAAACACTGCCTATTCAGGCAATTGGGATCAGTTTCACTCCGGCTCAACACCAGTATCGCTTTGCTACAGTAACATTAAATGGCAAAGTTGGGCTGTGGAATCTGTCAGAAAAAGAATTAGTTAAGGAATTTCAAACCTTGCATTTTGATGCGAAATCAATTAGTTTTAGCCCCGACGGAGAACGGCTGGCTACAGTGGGAATTGACAAGACAGTGCGACTGTGGAATTTAGCGGGGCGACAGGTGGCTCAATTTGAGTTCGAGGAGAATGTTGTTAGTGTCAGTTGGAGTGGAGACGGAAAGCAAATTGCTGTAGCTGGAAGCAACGGCACTGTCTGGCTGAGGCAGGTTGAAGGGTTAGAAGAATTGCTGAAGCAAAGCTGCAATTTTTTCACCAGTCAACCGAAGTATTTTACCAGAGTTTCAACTCTCTGCAAGTAGGGACACGGCAATGCCCAAAGCGTGTCAACTTAAGCTGTCAGCCCGCCAAGTCCGTTAGTCATCCATTAAGTCCGCCAGGGGTTGAAACCCCTGTCTAATAGCGAAAGTCCTCTCAAAGAGGACTGAAGAGAAGAATCTCAACTCATTAGTCCTCTTTTAGAGGACTAATGAGTTGAGGCAGGGGTTGAAACCCCTGCCGGACTATTGGTTGTACCTTAAGTTGACACCTATGGGCAATGCCATGTCCCTACTAATGACTATCAATTTACTTTAACAGGCGAAACACTTACATTAGGATTTGTAACTCTTTTTAAGAGTTCTTGTCGGGCTTGTTCGGGATTTTGACCTTTGGGTACTTGATATAATAATCTACAGGAACCGTCTTGAGGATTAGCTGCACAAATAATTAGTTGACCGTTGGACGATGCACCTGCTGTGACAATATTCTCCCAGCTTCCTTGCGGTTGCGAGTTGTTGAGAATTCCTGAGACTCTGGTACACCGAGTAATCGCATCTTCTCCTGATTCATTGAAATAGTTATCAGCTAGCCACAAAATAACGGGAATATTTTTGCCTTGTTGGACAGCAATTGTAGCGGGGCGGCCGCCAGCAGCGCCGCAGAAGAATGAAGGCGCTTGGGCAAAGGCTGGACTGTTTGCTAAAATGGGAGCAGCAAGGGCAATAATTGACGCGCTAAAAGCTGACTTTAAGAGCCGAAATTTCATGAGCAGTAATAAGCTTTTTCATTTAAGGTTACTAATAGTCTAAAAAGTTAAACTGTTTGTTGCCGGGAAGATTAGGCATTTAGAGAAAAAAATAAAATTTATTTGGCAAATTTTTGCCTTCGCACCCACTGGCCTCATCTCAGCCAAAACTCAGGGAAAAATGCTCCCTGACAAACACCGACGGCAGAAAATAGATGCAGCGCTAGGGGGCGCAGGCGCCAAGGTATAGGGTAAAGGAGTGGTTTTTCACCTTTTTTTGCTGAGCCTCGCTGTTCCTGATGCCGTCCCACCTAAACTGGAACCTGTGTTAACATCGAAAAAAATATTCTCTTTAATAATCAACAATGGGCAATGTTCTGGTGCTGAACGCCTCCTACGAACCCCTTAACATCACCAATTGGCGAAGGGCGGTAGTTTTGTTGCTGAAAGGAAAAGCAGAACAGGTAGAACACAACGGGAAATTTATTGCGCCAAACTTCCCGCTACCAACTGTGATCCGACTCAGGCATTACGTCCGAGTTCCCTATAAGGATATTCCGCTAACCCGCCGGAACATCTTGCACCGGGATGCACACTCTTGTCAATACTGTAGTTATACGGGGGACGATTTAACCCTGGATCATGTAATTCCCCGATCGCGCGGAGGAGGCGACAGTTGGGAAAACCTCGTCACCGCCTGCGTGCGCTGCAATGTCAATAAAGGTAGCCGCACGCCGAAAGAAGCGGGAATGCCGCTGCGCTATCCGCCTCGGAAACCTCACAGCGGTCTTTATTTTGAAGTGACTAAACACGTTAAGAGCGGTATGCACAAAGAATGGCAAAAATATGTAATAGGCCTTTAAAACCCCTGTCAGCGCAAGCGCGGGGGTTTTTTGCGGGAGTTATTAGTTCTGAGATTGCTTCGTTCCTGGCAACACACACTCTCTGCATGAATTAAAAAAGTAAAGAGAGAATTTACGCTCTTAAATCAGGTTTCTCGTAATAAGTATGGGCTTTGACAACGAGGCATCTACAAAGAAACCGGGTTTAAGAGCGAATGTCGCGCCAATCCTAAATAGTTAAATTGTTAATTTTTAATGATGAAAGACCACGCCCTTACCAATTCCGATGGAACATCTGGCAACCGCGAAGGTGAACTTGAGGCCAGCAGCGAGGTTGTCGCCGAAGTAAGTGCGCCTGCGAAACGGCGCAGCAAAGCCGAAGTTGCTTCCGAAGAGAATCGCGGCCGTCTCCGCGAGGAATTGCACGATCGCAAAGTCGAGCAATTGCGCCAAATGTTCGATCGGCACAAAGGCACTCGCCAATTAATATTGCTGCAAGATTTTCCAGATCCCGACGCACTTTCCAGCGCTTGGACTTACAAATTAATCGCCGAACAATACGATATCCTCTGCGAGATTATCTACGCCGGCGCCCTCAGCCACCAAGAAAATATTGCCTTAGTTAAATTGACAGGGTTGCCGTTGCAGCGCTGGACGGTGGAAACAGTAAAAACTAAGGATTTGTCCGTGTTTCAGGGCTGCGCTTTCATTGACAACCAAGGGACTACTTGTAACTTAACCCAGTATATTTTAGCGGCCGGAGTTCCGATCGCCGCCGTCATCGACCACCACAATTTGCAGGGGGAAATGAACGCAGAATTTACCGATTTGCGCCCTCAAATCCGCGCTACAGCCACGATTTTTGCCGAGTATTTACAGTCTGGACTCCTAAGTCTCGACGCCAGCGTCAGTCTCCACATCAAGTGCGCTACAGCTTTGATGCACGGTTTGCGATCGGATACGATCGCCCTCAGACAAGCTCAGGAGGAGGACTTTTTAGCGGCTGCTTATTTGAGCCGGTTTTACGACCCGCAGTTGCTGAATGCCGTGTTACAGTCGTCTCGTTCTAAGTGGGTGATGGATGCGATCGAGCGATCGCTCAAACACCGCACTGTCCAGAACAATTTTTCGATCGCCGGCATCGGCTACCTCCGTTATGACGACCGGGATTCTATTCCCCAAGCAGCGGACTTTTTAGTAACAGAGGAGAACGTACATACAGCCGTTGTTTACGCAATTGTTCACGACAAAGACGAAGAAATTGAAGTAGTAATTGGCTCGCTGCGAACCAATAAACTTACTCTCGACCCCGACGAATTCATTAAAGAAGCCTTCGGTCAAGATGCTCAAGGACGCTTTTTTGGTGGCGGTCGAAGTCAAGCTGGAGGTTTTGAAATTCCCGTGGGATTTCTTTCTGGCGGGAATGAGAACAGCGATTATGCAAGGCTAAAATGGGAAGTATTCGACGATCAGATCAAGCAAAAGTTGCTGCATTTAATTAGCCCTAAAGACAATCCTGTTTACGATCATTAACTCTGGGGTTTCTAGGTGCGGTCTTGATTCCAGCAACAGTCGGGGAATGCGATCTTGGGGTTCTGCTTCCGGTTGCTACGAGGTTTTGCCGCGTTTTTTTCTCATTCCGGGCAAAATCTCAACTTGACAATCAATCATCGACGCACTCCCACTCTCATCAACCGGGTTTTTTATACTTTTATTGAGGGTTTGAACGAAGTAAGAAGGTTAAACAACCCGGTTGATTATTCCAGGAGTAACAATAATAAATTTTATCCCTATTGGCAAAAATTACAAACCCAAAAAACCGTTTTTTCAACTATTGTATAGGGAGGTAAAGAACGAAGTATTTTGGTAAAACAACCAAGTTTCGGGGCAAATTTAGTTTTATTTATTTTACTAGAATTCCTAACATATTTTTGAAGTTTTAACAATTATACAGGGCTAGGTTTTTGATATTTTCCTATAAATTACCTAAATAAATCACCATGTATTATAGTTGGTGCAGGAGATTTTCGCTAACTTATTATAAAAAAGCGCCGTACAATAAGCCACATATAGCCATCCTAAATCCTTGGTAAATTTCTTACTCCCTCCCCTTGATAAGGGGAGGGTTGGGGTGGGGTAAAAAATTTACGACTCCTGCAAGGATTACTAAGCTGTTGTGCATTTAAATTGTATATTTCGAGTCCCGCTCAAAAATCGTCAAATCCTCTCCCCCTCTCCTCTTCTCCCCCTCTCCCTCTCTAATACCATAGGCAATCTAGATGCAACACAGCTTATAGACAGGGAAAAAATTAAATTCTTGGCTAAATCACATAAAAAATAAAATTTGTACACTTTTAGTTTTTTTTATTTAACATAAAGTGTTGGTTTCGTTCCTCAATCAATCAAACAAGCAGTTGCTACGACCTAAAACAAATTATTATTATTATTATATTTATTATATTTATTTGTCGCGGGTTAGAATAGTATAAAAATGCTTGACAAAAAAAGGAACACCGAGATGTCTACAAAACAGACTTTCTCTTGGTCGTTAGAGAAAATCATAGAAAAAATTTCAGAAATTGCACTTCAAATCAACGAGGTCGGTGATCTGGAGACAATTTTGCAATGTGCGGTAAAAGAAACCAGGATGCTGCTGCAAACCGATCGCGTGATTATTTATCGCTTCCTACCAAAAGGAAATGGTGTAGTATTGGCTGAATCGGTTGATGCCCAGTGGCCGCGAATCCTAGGAAAACAGATTTATGATTCTTGCTTTGAAGCCAACTGGGTAGAGCGTTACAGCCAGGGAGAAACGAGTGCCATTTCTGATATTCACGCTGGTGATCTTCAAGCTTGTGATGTCGAATTGCTCTCGCGCCTCCTGGTTCAGGCAAATTTAGTTGTGCCAATCTTGCTAGATGGCAAACAGCAGCAATCTCCAAAGCTTTGGGGACTGTTGATTGCTCATCAATGCCAAAGTCCGCGTCAGTGGGAACCTCTCGACGTTCAGATCGTGCAACACGTTGCAGTGCAGCTTGGGTTGAGGATGCGGCACTTGGAATCTCACCGCCCGGTGCTGGCGCCCAATCAACCGCCAGAACTCGAAACAGAACCGAATCAAACTGCGATTAATACAGAAAGCGCGCCAAGAGTCAATCATCAAAATTGCCTGCAACCAGACTTTGCCTATTCCCCTAGCGGAGATATTTTTCACCTCAGTGCCTTTGACTTGTTGCAAAACCCGATCTGGATATTTGATATTGAAAAGTTGCAAATGCGATGGGCAAACCAGACATCTTTACACCTGTGGAATGCTTCGACGCAGCAGCAGCTCATAAGTCGCAACTTTAGCGATATGTCAGAGTCTACTCGGATTCGCTTGCAGAGCAATCTACAGCAGTTTAAGCAAGGCAAAACCTTGTCCGAGCAGTGGACGTTTTATCCGGGCGGTGAGCCTGTTTCTGTCGGCTGTCGGTGCTCTGGCATCAGGATTGACAGCGGGCGTTTGGCAATGCTGGTAGAGGGGATGGTTGAAACTACCGATCAGATTGAGCAGGAAACCTTGCGATCGATCGAGGCACTCCGACACACCACGCTGATGGTTTCGCTGTACACCCTCGAAGGTGTGCCGCTGCTGCAAAACCCGGCGGCCTTGCGCTGTTATGGGGATATGCAGCCGCCTCACTCTGCGACAGACAATGCTTTTGTGAGCCGCTTTGTTGACTCTCAGGTAGGAGAGCGAGCAATGGCAGTTCTTAAGTCCGGTGAGGTCTTTAGTGTTGAGGCTCAAGTTATTACTCTGGCGGGAATTCGCTGGCATGGGATGGACGTGCGGTGTACCGACGACCCGGTAACAGGCAACCCGATGTTGCTCGTGAACGAAAACGACATTACCGACCGCCAGCAGACAGAAACAGCCCTGCAAAAGAGTCAAACCAGGTTGTCAGAAGCCCAGCGGGTTGCCCACATCGGTAACTGGGAATGGGACGTACTTACAGGTAAAATTACCTGGTCTCCCGAACTCTTCGAGATTTTGGGACGATCCAGGGCCCTAGGCGAACCTACTTATGAAGAAAACCTGCGGCTTTACCATCCCGAAAGTGCCAAACAGCTACACCTGGTAGTTCAACGAGCACTCACTCACGGAGAGCCTTATCTATTGCGCCTCAGAATCGTGCGCCCGAATGGTTCTATCCGCCATACCGAAGGCAGAGGACAGGTTCAGCTCAATGCAGAGGGAAAAGTCATTCGGTTGTTTGGTACATGCCAAGACATTACGGATCTTGTCCAGGCAGAAACAGAACTCAGAGAATTGAGTACAGCTCTTGCTAATGCCGTTGAGGGCATCTCGCGGCTGGATATTTTCGGACGGTACATCACCGTTAATCAAGCCTACGCGAATCTAGCAGGTTATCAGCCTGAAGAAATGGTTGGTATGAGTTGGCAGAAAACAGTTCATCCCGAAGACTGCGACAGGATGATGGCCGCTTATCAAAAAATGCTAGCCTGCGGCCGAGTGGAGGTTGAGGCCCGGGGTATCCGGAAAGATGGCTCGATATTTTACAAGCAGGTGGTGATGTTGGCAGCCTACGACTCGCAGGAGCGATCGATCGGGCATCACTGCTTTATGAAAAATATCACCGATCGCAAGCAAGCAGAAGCAGCATTAAAACAAGAGTTCCAGCGTCTGGCTGTGGTGGTTGCCACCCAACAGGAAATCGCCACCCCCAATCCTAACCTGGATGCAGTGATGGCGGTGATTACCGATCGAACTCAAAAATCGCTCGGTGCCGATGGGGCCGTGATTGAAATGCTGGAAGGGGATGAGTTGGTGTATCGGGCAGCGAGCGGTATCGCCAGCGCCTATGTTGGATTACGGATCAAAGTAGCGACAAGTTTATCGGGAAAATGTATTGCGACCGGCAAAATCCTGCTTTGCGATGATTCACAAACCGATGCACGGGTGGATCAGGCTGTCTGTCAGCGCATTGGTATCCGGTCACTGGTGGTTGTTCCCTTGTTCTATCAAGACGATCGGGTTGGCGTCTTAAAAGTTGTTTCAGCTACACCCTGTGCCTTTACAGAGTCAGATATTCATACCTTACAACTGATGGCGGGGTTTTTGGCGGGTAGCCTGCATCTGGCTTCAGAGTTTGATGCTAAAAACATTCTCCTGAGTCAATTGCTCGAAAGCGAGGAACGGTATCGTTCTGTGATTACAAGCATGACTGAAGGCGTCATACTTCAGCTAGCAGACGGACAAATTACTACCTGTAATGCCAGTGCCGAAAGGATTATAGGGCTGACCCCCGAACAAATGATGGGCCGTACATCCATAGATTTAGACTGGCGAACCGTTCAGGAAGATGGCTCTCCCTTCCCCGGCGAACAGCATCCGGCAATGATTACCCTACGGACGGGACAACCGCTATCAAATGTGGTGATGGGCATTCACAAATCGGATCAAACGCTGACTTGGATTTCGATTAATTCGCAACCGCTGTTCCAGATGAATCAGTCTCAACCCTATGCAGTAGTAACGACTTTTGCTGATATTACAGAACGCAAGCGGGCAGATGAGATGCTAAGACACCGGGCGGAACGAGAAAGATTAATTGCTACGACAGATGGGTTAACACAAGTAGCAAACCGCCGCTGTTTTGATGAGCGATTGCAGTCGGAATGGCATCGGCTGATGCAGGCAAAACAACAGCTTTCGTTGATTATGTTGGATGTAGATTATTTCAAGCGATATAACGATTGCTACGGACATCAAGCTGGGGATACTTGTTTGGTGAAAGTCGCGAAAGCTGCAGCAGCCTCGGTTAAACGTTCTACCGATTTGTTTGTGCGGTATGGGGGCGAAGAATTTGCTGCTATCCTGCCGAGTACGGATGCTGCCGGGGCAATCGCGGTTGCTGAGTCGATGCGTCAGGCAATCCGAGATTTGGCAATCCCTCACGAGCAATCTGATGTTAGCTCGATCGTGACTGTGAGCATGGGAATTGCTAGCATGGTTCCCTGCTGTGAAAAATCGCCGAATGAACTGCTCCTGGCATCCGATCGAGCATTATATGATGCGAAACGACAAGGGCGTGATCGCTACACAAGCGCCAACCCGATAACAGCGCCAGAGGTTAATCCAGTTGTAGAATAGGCAAAAGGTAGGTATATCCTAGATTGCTCCTAGAAAAACGGGCACCAATGCCTGGAAGTATTAATATATGGTTATTTATCTGATCCGGCACGGTATCGCCGCCGCACCCGAAGAATATGATACAGACTCTGAACGCCCGCTGACTAAAGAGGGCGATCGTAAAACCAGGAAAATTGCCCAACGGCTGTACGAACTCGAAATTCAGTTTGACCTGATTCTCACCAGTCCCCTACTGCGGGCCCAGCAAACCGCCCAAATCCTGCAAACAGTCGGTTTGAGTTCCCAAATAGAAGAATCCGCCACCCTCGCACCTTCAGGAGACATCGGGAACTGGCTGGAGTGGTACAAACAGTGGCAGGAAATAGGTAGCCGCAGCTTGGCCCTGGTGGGCCACCAACCCGACTTAGGCAACTGGGCCGAAACTTTGCTTTGGGCTCGATCGCAAGATGCCCTGATTCTCAAAAAAGCAGGTATCATCGGCTTAATCCTCCCGGAGACCGGCTCCCCAGTCGGCCGCAGCCAAATGTTTTGGCTAACTGCGCCCAAGTTTTTGCTGCCCTAGAAACAGCGAACCGCCCCGACAGTAACAGGACGCGCCAGCCCTCTTAAAACCGCATTCTGGCACGGCGAAACCGGGTTTGAGGGGTGACAATACGCAGCGGTGCGATCGGGCTGTCTCTTGAAAAACCCGGTTTCTGAACCCCAATTAAATGATTATTTGTCAAGACTGTGACACTATCTTCGTTTCTGGTAATGTACTTTTAGTAGATTGAACTCACACAAAACGGTATCGCAATGGTCGTCGGCGAATTCAAACCAGGTTTAGAAGGTGTTCCCGCCACCTTGTCCAGCATTAGCTACGTCGATGGACAAAAAGGGTTGCTGGAATATCGCGGGATTAGCATCGAGGAACTGGCACTCAAAAGTTCCTTTCTGGAAACTTCATATTTATTAATCTGGGGGGTACTTCCGACAAAGGAAGAACTAGAAGCTTTCGAGCATGAAATTCGCTATCACCGCCGGATCAAATATCGCATCCGGGACATGATGAAATGCTTTCCAGAAAGAGGACATCCAATGGACGCCCTGCAAGCTTCAGCGGCCGCCTTGGGCTTGTTCTACTCTCGCAGAGCTCTGGCTAACCCGGCATACATTCGAGAAGCTGTAGTGCGACTGCTAGCTAAGATTCCCACAATGGTAGCAGCGTTCCAGCAAATGCGACGGGGAAATGACCCGGTGCGGCCGAGGGATGACTTGAACTACTCGGCTAACTTTCTTTATATGCTCAACGAGCAAGAACCCGATCCGCTGTTAGCTAGCATTTTTGACACTTGTCTGACTCTCCACGCTGAACATACAATTAATGCCTCTACATTTTCGGCAATGGTAACAGCTTCGACGCTGACAGACCCTTACGGAGTGATTGCTTCAGCAGTTGGCACTTTGGCGGGGCCACTGCACGGGGGAGCTAATGAAGAAGTGATTGATATGTTGGAGCAAATTGGTTCGGTAGAAAACGTGCGGCCTTTTGTCGAGAAGTGCGTTGCAAATAAGGACAAAATCATGGGTTTCGGTCACCGAGTTTACAAGGTGAAAGATCCGAGAGCAACTATTCTTCAGAGGTTAGCGGAACAGTTGTTTGAGAACTTCGGCCGCGATGATTATTACGACATTGCTGTCAAGTTGGAAGAAGTGGTTGAAGAGAAATTGGGTCACAAAGGAATTTATGCAAATGTAGATTTCTATTCTGGTCTGGTTTATCGAAAAATGGGAATTCCGCTGGACTTATTTACACCAGTTTTTGCGATCGCCCGTGTTGCCGGCTGGTTGGCCCACTGGAAAGAACAGCTAGAGGCAAACCGCATTTACCGCCCAACTCAAATATATACGGGGACTCACGGTGCTCCTTATATTGCGATCGAGGACAGACTCCCCTCCTAAAGCAAAATTATCAACCCATATCTGAAAATTGTGAGAGAAACTGTTTTGCTTTCGTGAAGCTTTGAATTAAAAATTGCTTTCGCGTTGCGAGTCAGGAAGCAATCTCTGTCTGCCAAAAGCTGCCGTGCTGGGTTGCACCCCTCTTGTATGTTGTGCTGTTTGTTGGCGACAATAGCAAGAAGTGACGATTTTCAGGAACTCCGGTCCTCAGACTTGCGGGTCTGAGGTTTTTTATGGCCCTAAGTAATATCAAATCCACGCTTCATCGGAATTATTCATCTCTCTGGGATCTCCCTCTGCGTTCTCTGCGCCCTCTGCGGTTAAATCTCTTAATTCCACAGCCTCCGCATCTGCGTTACCAGGAAGAGCCTGGTAACGAGTAGACTAGCTAAATCTAAACAGATTGAGCTACATGATGGCGGCTGGTCAATTTATCCAATTGATTCACCAACAAACTGAGGAACAATCCTACATCGGTAACAACTCCAATAGACTCGATCGAACCCCGATCGCTCAATTTCGTCACCACCGCCGGATTAATGTCCACACAGACCATCTTCACACCAGCCGGCGTCATATTTCCCACACCAATTGAGTGCAGCATAGACGAAAGCATTAACACCATATCTGCACCTCGTAACAGCTCAGTATATTCTTCTTGAGCCTTAACTAAATCCATTTGCGTGTCAGGAAGCGGGCCGTCATCGCGGATCGAACCGGCAAGAGAAAACGGTATATTGTTCTTTACGCACTCATACATCACACCGTTAGTAACCAGCCCTGCTTCAACAGCTTTTGCAATACTCCCGTAACGTCGCACAGTGTTAATTATCTTCAAGTGGTGCCGATGTCCGCCACGCACAGCAATACCGCGTTTCATGTCAACCCCTAAAGAGGTTCCCATATTCGATTGTTCCATGTCGTGAACTGCGATCGCATTTCCGCCCAACAACGCTTGCACGTAACCTTCGCGAATCAAATGCGCTAAATGTTCGCCACCGCCAGTGTGGATGACAACAGGCCCTGCGGTAACTACAACTTTGCCACCCCGATCGCGAATTTGGCGCAATTCCCACGCTACTTGTTCCACCACCAATTCTACCCGGCGTTCGCTAGAAACGCTGCCCGACATAAAGCTGAATTCTTGAGAATTGCGCTGTTCCCGCGATTCTGTTTTGCGGATGGTGCGGATGCCGACCACATCAACAACTACTTTTTCTCCTACTTTTAAGTCGCGCAATAATTTGCATTTAGCCACTGGGCCATCAGCGGTTTCAGTAATAGCAACAGCACCATCCATCCGCTGATTTTGCGCTTTCACCCACTGACCATTTACCCGCACTTCCGTGGGATAAATCGTACTAACATAAAAGTCGTCCGGGCCAACGCCATCTTGCACTACGGGTTCTAAAATAGCGTCGCAAATCTCTTGTGGTGGCGGCACTGCACCCAAGTCGATCAGCATTCCCATCATTTCTTCCATCACATCGTGGGAAGGAGCCGAAACTTTAACGTCCGCAGATGATGTGCTTTGCCGCTGCTCTCCCAGATTGAAATTGAGCACTTGGAAACTGCCACCGAGATCGACAATTAAGTCTAAAGCGCGGCTGATTAAACCTGCATCGAGCAAGTGACCTTCCATGCGAATTGTGCGGCTTTCTACCATCACGTTTGCCGATCGATCTTCTTGCACCGGTTCCGTTACCCGCAGCGTCAAACACTTACAGGCGCCGCCCGCTTTCAGAAATTCGCTCATCGGCGTTTCAATTACTTGAAAACCAGCCTGCGTAATGCGCGTTTTCAAGGCTTCGCTAACCTTGTTCATTACCACAACTTTGTCAATATTGACCGCATTGCAGGCAAAATTTGCGGCATCGGCTTCTTCAATAGCAATGCGTTTTTCCGGCGCAACTCGCATTTCGATTAAGCGGTTGGAATACGAGTCAAATGCTGCTGGATAGTAGAGCAAATAGCCGCCTGTTAGAGGACAAAAACAGGTGTCTAGGTGGTAGAAACGTTCGTCAACTAAACGCAGCGAAAGCACTTCTATGTTGAGCCATTTTGCTAGTAACGGGTGCGAGTCGAGTTCGGAACGGAATCCGTATCCGGCCCACAACCAACGTCCTTCGCGATCGAGCAAAGCATCGCCAGCGCCCTCAAACGGCAAGTCTTTCGGGAGTTCGTGCACGGTGAAACCTTTGCTTTCAAACCATGCTTTGAAATAGGGTTCTTCGCCTTGGCGTTCTTTGTGATAGAAACGGCTGAGGACGAAGGTATTGCCTAAAAGTAAGCCTGCGTTGGCGGTGAAAACCATATCCGGCCAGCCTTTTGCGGGCGGTACGAGGTCTACAACGGCGTTGTCTTTGAGGACGTGGTAAAGTTTTTCCCACTGTTCGACGGCGCGATCGCGCGATGATTTGTGGACATTTCCCTCCATCCACGGATTAATCACGTAATCCACATCGTAGTGGTCGGGAGCACACATGAGGAAGCGAATTGAGTCAGTCATAATTCAGTTAAAATGTGGTAGACGCTACAGCAGACGTATGTTGACAGAGTTTGTATAATAGCAACTGTAATATTCACTACTAATTTTAGCAGCGCAACGTCTGGAGCCTCAAAAGGCTAACTTTTTATTATATCATGTTTAGGATGAGATTACACTAAGTGACCGACCGTTCGCAGGAAATACGGGAGAAAATGTCAGGTTATGACGCACTCTAAAATAGGTTCTGATAGACGATTAATATGATCTCCGTTGAATTACCCCCACTCTTACGGTCGGGGCGAGTTTATGATCATTTCTGGCTTATATTATAGATGGTTGGTAAACCGAACCATACAAGAATTATGGTTAATTTACCCCCCATGATTTAACAACTTATCCTAACTTTTAACTTTTAACTTTTGCAAAATCGGCAGTTCGATCGCAAATTCTGTCCCCCGGCCAACTTCTGAATGACACTCCAACTTACCGCCGTGAGTGTCTTTAACAATTTGGTAACTAATTGACAACCCCAAACCCGTGCCGGTGCCGATCGGTTTGGTAGTAAAAAACGGGTCAAAAATCCTTGACTGAACTTCGGGACGGATACCAGGCCCGCTGTCAGAAATCCGCACGCACACTTGATTTTCGCTGCTGACTTCAGTAACAATGCAAATTTGGTTAACTTTGCAAGTACAGTTGGCTGATGACTCTTCTATAGCGTCGATCGCATTCACCAGCAAATTCATAAATACCTGGTTTAATTGAGCAGGATAACACTCGACTTTGGGCAGGTTCCCGTAATTTTTAATAACTTGAATCTCCCGACGTTTTGGCTGTGATTGGAATCGGTGCTGCAAAATCACCAAAGTGCTCTCTATCCCTTCATGAATGTCTATTACTTTGCGCTCTGTTTCATCTAGTCTCGAAAAGTTTCTCAAAGACAGCACTATCTGCTTAATTCGGTTAGCACCTTCTTGCATTGAAGCCATTATTTTCGGAAAATCGCCAGCAATAAAATCTACCTCGACTTCGGCCAATTCTTCCTCTATTTCGGGAACTGGTTCAGGATAGTATTGCTGGTAGAGTTCAATCAATTTTACCAAATCGCGAGCATACTGTGCGGCAGGAATAATATTGCCGTATATGAAGCTGATGGGGTTATTAATTTCGTGGGCTACTCCCGCTACCATTTGCCCAATACTTGACATTTTTTCTGCTTGGATAAGCTGAGATTGAGCTTGTTTTAAGTCGGCCAGAGTTTGTTCTAACTGTTGCGCTTTTTCTCGTTCTCGCTGTTCGCTAAATTGCAACTCTACTTCGGCTTGTTTGCGATCGCTAATATCAATATGCGTACCCGTCATCCGCAAAGGATTTCCCGAAGCGTCGTGTTCCATCACCTTCGCTTGAGCTAAAATCCACTTCCACTCGCCGGATTTTGTCAGCATCCTAAATTCCACTTCGTAAGTAGGATTTTTGCCTTCCAGGTGAGCAGTTAGCGCTGCTTTAGCCGGAGACAAATCCTCTGGGTGTACCAGTTTCTCCCAGGATGTAAAACTATTTGCTATTTCCTCTACTTCATATCCCAGCATCATTTTCCACCGTGGATTAAAATAGACTTCTCCCGTGGCCAAATTCCAATCCCACAAGCCCATCGCACTGCCTTCAAATGCCAAATAAAAACGTTCTTCGCTAATTTGCAAAGCTGCTTCTGCTTGTTTGCGATCGCTAATATCCATCACTGTTCCCAACAGTTTCATTACTTCCCCGGTTTCGCTAAAAACAGCTTCTCCCCTTCCTTCCACGTAGATAATTTGACCGCTAGGATGCAAAAATCGAAACTCTCTTTTGTAGGCAATGCCTTGTGAGATAGTCAGGCTGACTGTTTGTTGAAATAATTCTCTGTCGTCGGGATGACACATCTTTAAAAGTTTGGCAGATGTCGGTTCAGTTGCACTTGAGTCAAGACCAAAAATGCGGAATACTTCTTCTGACCAAGTAATTTTATTGGTGACTAAATCAAATTCCCAACTGCCGATATGGGCAATTTTCTGGGCTGCTGCTAGACTAGCTTCGCTTTGTTGAAGTTTAAGTCGCTGTTGTTTATCTTGTTCGAGAAGATTGGCTTGAGCGATCGCAATTCCCATCTGTGCCGCCACAGCGCTCAATAATGTGATCTCCTCCTGCGTCCAGTGGCGGGGGCGATCGTACTGATGCAAGCATATCATTCCGTTGGCTTTTCCCTGGTAGGAAGTGCGGATGGATATCATCGATTTTAAGCCTATTTGACAGCACAAATCTCGGACGTTTTTTAGCAGTGGCTCAGAAAAAACATCGTCAGAAACTACAGCTTGATCTTGGGATAATAAAAACTGAACGTGAGGATTGCCCTGTACGGGAATTTCTAAATCTAAAAGCGATTTAGATGCGGATTTTATGTACTCAGCGACATTATAAATTCTGGGAATAGGGTGTTCTGTGTAGGTGTGAACCAAGCAGCAATCAGCATTAAAAATTCTACCTATTTGGGCAGTGGCTGTTTGAAAAACTTGATCTTGATTTAAACTGTATCGAATTTCGAGAGTAATTGTTTCTATCAAAAATCTTTGTTTGATTTGCCGTTCTAAAGCAGATAAAGCTGTTTTTAGTTCTAGTTCTGCTTGTTTGCGATCGCTAATTTCAGTAGCCGTCCCCAAAATTTTCCAAGGTTTGTCGTCTGCTGTTCTGGCAAACACTGTATCCACGCTAACAAACCACCGATATTCACCATTTTTGTGCTGAATTCGGTACTCACACTCAAAGCTTTCACCGTCTTTTGCGGCCTCAATCCTGCTGAGGTGTTCTGAGAATCCTGGCAAATCGTCAGGGTGTATTAAGTTAGGAAGAAATCCTCCTGCCATTTGCTGGATTTCTTCAAAAGAATAGCCAATATCGCTATATATTTCGCGGTTGATATACAAAGTTCGCTGTTCTATCAAATCGGAAACGTACAAAAGATTAGGATGTGTTTGAATTACTGCCGACAGCCAGCGTTGGCTGTCTCGGAGTTCTGCTTCGATCCGCTTGCGTTCTTCTATTTCTGCTTGCAGTCGTGCATTTTGTGCTAAAATTTGTTTATAAAGACGGCTCAGAAGCAGTTGATTTTCGACGCGGCTCACCACTTCTTCTGTTTGAAATGGTTTACTAATGTAGTCAGCCCCCCCCAGCGAAAAAGCTTTGACTTTATCAAAAACTTCATTTAAAGAGCTAATAAAAATCACAGGAATATGTTTGGTTTGCGGACAAGCTTTTAGCTTTTCGCAGACTTGATAGCCATCCATACCGGGCATCATGATGTCCAGCAAAATCAAGTCTGGTGGACTCGACATAGCAAAGTTAAGAGCCAATTTGCCATCTCGTGTCGGTCGCACTTTATATCCCCGCTTAGACAAAAGCTGGGATAAAAGCCGCAAGCTTTCTGGATGGTCGTCCACCATTAAAATATTTTCTTGTAAGACAGTGTTTTCAAGTCTAACTGTTTCTAGTCTTGGATTTTTATCGTCAGTTGTATTCACAGCAAACCCTCAAACTATTCAAGTTGTATATGTGGGAATATTTTTAAAGTCATTAACCGCTTGTAGCTAACACTATCAGATCAACCAGCACAACTATTGGCTCTCTAGCACACTCTTAAATTATCTGTCATTATATCAAAAGTAAAGATATTTTGAAAATGTTGGTAGCTCAAATTATCGGAGTCTAGTCAGAAAACAGCCTAGATGCCTCTAATCACAGGCTAACCAACCAATTTTGATTAAATAAAGGTAAAGATTTTATTTTTAGACTTTATACGACCATGTTTTGCAGCCCTTGATCGGGTGCTTTGTGTTGTGATTTTTCATTAGATATCCTCACTGAAAAGATTAATTTAAACAAGCCGGAACATTGGTGTCAACTTAAGACTAAAAATTATTTTTTTCGGGTTCGTATCCAAGTTGTGAGTTCCCTCAATTTCCCTTATTAAGCAGCCCTAGGGCAGTGTAGGCATAATTGTCAAACAGTTACCGTTACTAATTATGAGCTTAAGTTGACACCAATGGGCCCTGAAAAAATCCTACAATATCTTATATCTTATTTGCGGGATGGGGCTGATTTATGGTATCTTTGTCTCGGCCTGCAATTCTCCGCAAGCGGCGTACACGGCTTTCACGTTATACCAATTCAGAAAAATCCGAGCAATTTCTAAAGCTAGCTGGGGCTTGCCTTGGTCAATCAACCACTGCAAAAAAGGAGCCATCGTTCGCTCGTTCAGCATCCCGCCCAAGGATAAAATACCCCACAGGATTTGGTGCAAAAAAGTCATTTGAATCATCATCCTTACTTCCCAACTTTGGTGTTTTTGATAAAACAAAACTCCCATTCTACCGCGCTGAATTTCTCGATCAATCATGCCGGGAATTTGCTCTAAACTAAAAGGTGGATGCCAGTGATAGCCGACAGCAGCCGGACATTTGATGAGTTTCAAACCTAATTTTTTCAACCTAACTCCCAACTCTAAATCTTCCCATCCGTACAGTTGAAAACGATTGTCAAAAAGTCCAGCAGCCTGCAGCCAGTGGCGGGCGATCGCCACATTTCCCGTAGCAAAATAAGCCGCCGAAAAATCGGTTATTTTGTAAGGTTCTGAGGTAGGATTGTCGAAATTGCAAGTATTAATCACGCTGCCGTAAGTAAAAACAGCATCAGTATCTTTGTAACCCTGTAGTAAAGCATCGGCGTGTGCTTGCAAAAAATGCTCTGTTACCACCAAATCGCTGTCAATAAAAATTATCGTATCGCCCTTAGCATCTTCAACGCCCAAATTCCGAGCCGCCGCCGGGCCCTGGTGAGATTGACAGATCGATCGCACATGAGGCAACAAGTCGGCATTTGCTGCCAACCACTCCAGCGTCCCGTCCGTCGAGCCGTCGTCCACGACAATTACTTCATACTCTCTGACAATCTCACCGAACTGCTGATTTTCCAAAGCCAGTAGACATTTTGCCAAAATCGGTTTACGATTATACGTCGGAATCACAACACTAAAAAACACGGTTTTTCCCCATCGCCACAGTTACCGTATCCCACGGTAGCAGATTTTCCCCAGCAACTCCTCCGGTAAATAGCCAAGTTTAGCAAAAAAAGAATATATAAATCTGTACTATTTCTGACAAGAATCGATCTCAATTAGGTGCATAATGAAAAGTCGGTTAAATATCACATCTTGCACCATTCTCCAGAACAGGCAAGATGCCTGTTCCACAAAAATTAAATTTTATTGTGGGGCAGGCATCTTACACCATTCTCCAGAACAGGCAAGATGCCTGTTCCACAAAAATGATATTTTTTTGTGGGGAGTAGGGGTTGGGCCGGAAAGCCCGCCCTGAAAAGCTTAGTGACAAGGGTGCAAGATGTCAGTTAAATTCAGGATGTAAATAGCAATGAGTCGCGCTAAAAAAGTTGTCCTAGCATATTCCGGCGGAGTCGATACCTCCGTCTGCATTCCTTACCTCAAAAACGAGTGGGGTGTTGAAGAAGTAATTACTCTGGCCGCGGATTTGGGACAGGGAGACGAATTAGAACCGATCCGCAAAAAAGCTTTAGCATCCGGTGCTTCGGAATCTTTAGTTATTGATGCTACCGAAGAATTTGTCAAAGACTATGCGTTTCCAGCGATTCAAGCTAACGCACTTTACGAAAACCGTTATCCCCTTTCGACTGCCCTCGCTCGCCCGCTGATTGCTAAATTGTTAGTAGAAGCGGCGGAAAAATACGGTGCAGATGCGATCGCCCACGGTTGCACCGGCAAAGGAAACGATCAGGTGCGGTTCGATGTGTCGATCGGCGCGCTCAACCCCAAGATTAAAATCTTAGCACCAGCGCGGGAGTGGAAAATGAGCCGCGAGGAAACGATCGCATACGGCGAGAAATGCGGTATTCCGTCGCCCGTGAAAAAGTCTTCGCCTTACAGTATCGATCGCAACTTATTAGGAATGGCAATTGAAGCCGGAATCCTAGAAGATCCTTGGGCGGAACCGCCGGAAGAGGTGTATTTGATGACAAAGGCGATCGAACAAACTCCCGACACACCCGAATACCTAGAAATCGGTTTCGATTGCGGAAATCCTGTCAGTTTAAACGGCACAAATTTATCACCAGTCGCCTTAATTACCCAACTCAACGAAATAGTTGGAAACCACGGAGTCGGCCGGATTGACATGATTGAAAACCGCCTCGTCGGGATTAAATCGCGGGAAATTTACGAAACACCAGCGATTTTAGTTTTGATGCACGCGCACCGAGACTTAGAAAGCTTGACGTTGACAGCAGATGTAACGCGGTACAAGCGAGGCATCGAAGAAACCTACAGCCAAATGATTTATAACGGTCTTTGGTACAATCCTTTGAAAACAGCTTTAGACGCATTTATTCAGGACACGCAAAAGCGAGTAACTGGAACCGTGCGGCTCAAACTGTTCAAAGGAAATGCGACTATTGTCGGCCGCAAATCAGACAATTCTCTGTACAGTTTCGACTTAGCAACCTACGGCGCAGAGGACGAATTCGATCACAAAGCTGCCGAAGGATTTGTCTATGTTTGGGGACTACCGACCCGCATTTGGTCGGAGAAGAATCGGGGTTAGAACTTGTTAACAGTTATGGACGCTCATAAACCGGGTTTCTTCCTATCTCTGGTTGAGAAAGCAAAGATTTTTGAGAGAAACCCGGTTTCTGGCCTCGACCTGCGTTCGTGACAACTAAAGTCCGTGCAACGCGAAACTAAGACTAAGGTGGGCAATGCCCACCTTATTTGTTAAAGTAGGGATAAAATAGTTTAAAAATCTTAGAAACTGCCATGACAGGTTCAATTGCGACAGTTATCCAAACGAATATTACAGCAACTTCATCTCAATGGACAACGGCCACTTGGGAAGACTACCTGGTTGTTCGCGACGATTCCCAAAATGATAACATCGGATTGTTCTTTAATTGCGATCGGCTCTTGGTCATTGACATGGGAAAAGAAGGAATCAATCACGCCAGCATCAATAACTTGTTCACAGTTTTGTTTTATATCTGGTTTAGTCAAGTACCAGAACAGATATACAGTTCCCTGGGCGGCTGCTTGCTAGAAAAACCTAAAAAGCAAGCTGCATCGCCAGATTTAATGCTTTACCTGGGTAGCGAATACCCAACTTGGCAAACAGGAGAACGGCGTTATATTAATTTAGAACAGTGGCGAGTACCCGATTTAGTTGGCGAAATTTCAGACACTACTTTAACAATTGATTTAGATGAGAAAAAATATCTCTATGCCGATTTGGGGATTCCTGAATATTGGGTAATTGATGTTAAAGGTTTGCGAGTTTTCGCATTTGGGTTGCAGTCAAACGGCAAGTATCAGGAATGCGAGACTTCTCTAGCACTGTCTGGGCTGCCAATTTCTTTATTGAATCAAACTTTGGAACGTCTGAATGCAGAAACAAATGGCAGTGCAGCTATCTGGTTTGCTCAACAGATTGCTAGCTTAAAAACTGAGTGATTGTGGTATAATAAAATAGCTGAAGCTACAATTACCAAAAAAAATTCTATGAATCGGTATTCTTACGCGAGTTTTCAAGACTCACAGGAAGCTGAACCTACTTAAGATTTTCTGAATAAGTAAATGATCGGTCTGAAAACGAGTTAATAGATACATTCTGCACCCTAAAGTGTCACACTAGGAAGTTTGGGAGTATGCAAGAATTAGGTGTATAAAAAATGACTAAATTGGTTGAGTTCATTACGTAAAAACCGATAGTGAAAGTGGAGGGTGCGGAAAGTGAGCTTTATGAAGAGCAAAGTGGGACTCGTATTCTTAATGGTAGAATAGAAGAGGGATCGATCGCCTTTTAAAGATAAGCTCGCAATCATCAAAAGAAATTTGAGTGTTGGTCACAATATTGTTGTTATGGGGTTCCTGGAAAGAGAGAGCAAGTATAATCTTACGATATCAGCTCCTTAGTTAATGCTTAAATTTCTATTTAATTGTCAATTTATGCTCTAACTACCCAAAAGTAATTACTATGACTCCCCCTCAAAAAAGACCTGAAATTTCACCTTTGAAAAGAGTTTTTATTAGTCCAGGATGGATAGTAGTATTAGCCATAGCTTGCTTTGCATTCTGGAGAGCGCGAAATCCTGAAAATTCTTCAAATTCAACTTTTTGGGCTACTGGTAATCAGTCTGTTACCAAACAATTGATAGGTCAATGGCAAACACAAACTCCAGGTGATTCTGTAACATTAATTTTTACTAATGAAGGGAACTTATTTGTTTGGAATACGCCTACTGTTGCTAAACAAATGGAATATCAGATTGACGTAAATCCTCAACCAAAAAATTTGGATATATTAGTAGGAGGTCAAGTTACTGGCAGGACAATTTTCGATTTCACTGCTGATGGTAAGTTGCGTTTAATCTTAAATAATATTCGAGCATCTAGACCTACTTCTTTTGATTCTAATGCAAGACTTTTTCGGAAAGTATCTGAACAAACGACACTGCCTGAGAATGTGAAAGTAATTAATTTTAAAGAACGCAACCAGGCTAGACAGTCGGAAGGAAAACAATATGTCTCGTCTATAAATAGAGGACAACAAGCTTTTTATGCTGAAAATGCACGTTTTACATCTATTTTGCAAGAATTGGGATTAGGTATAAAATCAGAGACGGCAGGTTATTCATATAGTATTGTTTTGAGCAACGATGGGCGTTTTGTGCAGTCAATTGGTTTAGCAAAGAGAGATGGATTGAAAAACTATACAGGAATAGTTTTTTTGGTTAACAAGACTGACAGTAAGTCTACATCTTCTCTATTTTGTGAAAGCAATCAACCTTCAAAATATCTTCCAGGATTACCGATTGTTGCCAACTCTAAAGATGAGCTACAATGTCCTCTTGGTTATTCTCAAATTAACTGAGTGCAGGCTAAAGGGCGATCGCGCTTTGATACCTATTCCTGACTCAATATTTCCAAAAACTCCTGTACAACCAGATCCGGTTGTTCGCTGCATCGGGTAGCGTCGTAATGTTTGACAAGACAGATGCCAGAATTTATCGCCAGAATATCTACCGCTTCATCTTGTGCTGCATCTTCGGGCCCGTCAACCTCAAGAATGCCTAATTTGCCTTGGTGGAAGACGAGAAATTGAGCTTTGTGGTTTTGTCTGCCGGCGGGTGTTGTCAGTCGCAGTTGAGTGTTGGGGATGAAGAGGGTGGAAGTGCGATCGATCGTTTCGGCAATTTTTACTTGTGCTTCTGAGTTAAAACAAAAACGGCATTGCTGAACTTCAGTATGAATTCACATTTTTCACTCTTTACCGAAGATATAGTATGACCGCCTTTAAGCCTTGGCGCGGAACTTAATTCATATCGTCAATTAGCAACGCCGGAATGAGAATTAAATAACCTGCAATGCGTGATTGTTCTTGTGGGATGGGCCAGAAAGCCCGTCCAGAGGGGATGGGCGTCTCGCTCATCCCACAGGCTTATGCAAATTATTTAATTCACTATCCTAAGATATATGAAAGAGCGCTCTCTTGGCAATAACATACCTTTGTTAAGGTACCAGTTGCGTCCAGGATTGGTGAAATTATCTGCATTTATCTCCGTTTATCTGCGGTTTTCCTATCAATCAAAAATTTATGCAATAAGTCTAATCAATGAGATTGCTGTTTTTCCACACTTCCCAAATCCAACTTAGCCCGCAACTCCTCCTTAATCCGATTTAAAATAGAATCCTCATCCAAAGAAGACAAAATCTTGCTCACCACAGCCTTTGGCCCATCATCTCCCCAAGAAGCACCATTCGCCAAATAAGCCTTAGTAACTTGACCGATACCGTAGGAAGAAACCCCCGCGATCGCAGCTTGCGTCACCGCCACAGACAAATAAGGCCCTAAAGCCAAACCCCCCGTCGCCGGCGTCGCTAAACCCAACAATCCTTTCAACGAGCTCAAACCAAAATTAGCCAACAATTCGCCCGCAGTAATTCCCCCCATACTAATCGCAATCTTTTGCAGCAATTCCACCGCGCCCGCTTCCGTCATCGCAATGCCGTAAACTTTAGATAAAGTTAATATCATCACCACATCAATTACCGCACCGCTAAGAATATCAACTACAGTAATTGGATTAAGTGCGATCGCCACCGCTTTAGTCATTACCCCGTTCCAGATAATTCGATTAGCCGCGTCATCTCGAATCTCCATTTTTCGCTGCACCAACTGCTCGTTAATATCCCCCGCACAGAGCATCGTATTCAGCGCGACCAAAGATTTGCCTTCTCGGTCTAAAATCTCCAAAATCTTTAATTTTAAATCTTGCACTTGTGGCAAACTGCGAGTCATTTGCACGCCCATACTTCCGTCGGGGCGGCGCACCGCCCTCGCCGTCAAAGGGGAAGCCGCCGCCATCACAATTTCATCTGGAGACAACAATTCTCTTACGCGATCGTCTCGAATTTTATGATAAATTGCCAGCCTGTCTGCATCAGGATACTGGTCAATTTTATTAAACACTAATAACATCGGTTTTCCGGCTTCCCGCAACTGCGAAAGTGCTGCGTATTCTACCTTTGTAATGTCGCCAGCAACTACAAACAAAATCAAATCTGCTTGTTGAGCAACGCGGCGGGCTAAAAGTTCGCGAGTTTCGCCGTCAACTTCATCTATTCCCGGAGTGTCGATTAATTCTACTTGCGACAAACGGTAAATAACTGGCGAAAGTCTATCGGGCAAATTCTCATCAATTCCCTCTCCGACATCCCACTGGCCGATAGTCGTGGTGCGAGTCACCCCGTGAGTTGGGCCAGTTTCAAAGACATTTTGACCTAGCAGCGCGTTCAAAACCGAAGATTTTCCCCTTCCCACCATCCCAAACACAGCTATTTGCACGCAAGCGCGCTCTAGCTTGTCGAGCATTTTCTCCAACCCGCCAATTTCCGGTTCCAGTCCAGTTCGCTCTTGAACTGTCAAATCGAGATTTTCTACTATATCTCGCAGAGCATCTTTAGCGTGGCGCAGGTTGAGTTCTGCCTGAATGTCTGCGAAGCTTAAAATTGTGTCATCTAATTCGCGATCGACATTTGAAAAATCCGAGGCTTCAGTCATTGTCACCTGATGTTATAGCTTTGCTTAACTTAAAATTTCAACCGATACGATGCCATTCTAGCTTTTTCCGTCTGCTTTGTACATTCTCTCGGATTTATCCAACTCTAACTCTCGGGTTTACCAAATTATAACTCTCGGATTTACCAAATTATAACTCTCGGATTTACTCAAGCCTGACTCAGCCAAAAGTTCTCGCATTCACCCGCAAGCCCGCCGGGGATTTAAATCCCCGTCTTATAGCAAAAGTCGGTTAAAACTGATATCTTGCACCATTGTCAAGAACGGGCAAGATGCCCGTTCCACAAAGAATGAGTCTTCTTGTGGAACAGGCAAGATGCCTGTTCCTAAACAAGTAATTGAGAATGGTGCAAGATGTGAGTTAAAACCGACTGCCAACCTAAATTAGATTGTGATAAATTTCAGTCCTCTTTGAGAGGACTTTCGCTATGAGACAGGGGTTTTTAACCCCTGTCGGACAGTCCGACAGACCAATAAGCCGATTTACCCAATTTCAACTCATTTACAACAATGATTAACCCTCTAAAAATAGCCAGTTATCCATTTCTTTTACGCGTAATAATTTTCCTATTAATCTTGCTAGCAATTTGGCTGCCGCTAGCAGCACCAATTTATCTTTTAGTTAAAGATAGTAACCTAGCAACTATTCTGACAATGGGATTGTTGTTTACTGAGTTTCTGTTCCTAGTGCCGCGCTGGGGAAAACAGGTTTACGGACAAACCCAATTACTCAAAAGCTACGGGTTAATCAATACGCGAAAAAACGGTTTTGAGCTTTTAATCGGATTGGCGATCGGGCTTTTGCTTACTTTCAGCTTATTTGCGGTGCAAGGGCTGTTCGGCTTAGTCGCGTGGCAAAATTCTGATAATTTGCCGAGAATCATCGCAGAAGGGCTGTTAAGCGCCCTTGGAGTCGGTTTTGCGGAGGAGTTGGTATTCCGGGGTTGGTTGCTGGACGAGTTGCAGCGGGATTACAATTATAGAATATCTCTGTGGGCGAATAGCCTGGTGTTTGCCCTATCTCATTTTATCAAACCTGTCGCGGCAATGCTGGGGAGTTGGCCGCAGTTTCCGGGGTTGTTGTTGCTGGGTTTGATTCTGGTTTGGGGAAAAAGATCGCGCCAAAATCGCCTCGGTTTGTCGATCGGGCTTCATGCAGGTTTAGTCTGGGGATACTATATAATTAACATCGGGCAGTTAGTGCGATATTCTGGCTCTGTCCCGGATTGGGTGACTGGAGTTAATGGCAATCCGTTGGCTGGGGCGATCGGGCTATTGTTTTTGAGTGTATTGGCTGTAGGAATGCGGCAGATGTCCGAACGTTCAAAAGGTTCCTAGTCAGGACTTTAGTCCTTCTTCCCAAATTTTTACCCTTTATTCTTTAGTCTCTTAGAGAGGGACATCGTTTGTATAGACGCGGTTTCAACCGCCGATTCCTCTACTCTACAACCAACCGTGGGAAATTTTTATGCAGCTTGCTGAACTTCTAGCACACCTGAAGCATTTGCCTCACGCTGACAAACTTTTACTACGGCATTTTATCCTATCGAAATTACTCCAATAATCAGACATAATTTCCTAGAAAATCACAGCAAACTATCTAGCAACAACTCCTACAAATTTTTTGAATTTGCTGCTGTTTTAGCAAACGCATTATCAGATAAAAAAGCAGTAAAACATGGTTGATAAAGTCAGCTTTACGTTTACTGAAATCGATCCGCAACTGGGTGCATTAAGTACATTGCCTTACTTACCACTAACTTTAACTTATCAGAATAGCTCTTTAAGTGCATCAGGCTTGCTATCGCTAACCCAAATCATTTATTATTGATGTTAATTGTGTTATACTGAATTCATAGAGACGCAAAAACCATGCTAAGTGAATCTTCGCGCTTTGTTTACGGCGATGAATTAATTACCGCAACAGAATTGAACCAGCAACCGAATCGAGTTCTAGATTTGGCTATGGATCACCCTGTCACTATCACTCGCAATGACCAGCATTTTGCTTTACTGCGCCGGGAAGAGATGACGCTGTGGGTCAAAGCTGCGACGCTTTCTTTGACTGTATTTGAAGTGACTGCCGCTGCTTACCGGCTGCGATTGGGAGAAGCGATTAGTTCAGAAAATCCCTATCACTGGCTAACAGTATTTGACTCAGATGAACTCAGCGAATTGATTGCTGAATTAGAAAAAGCTTACCGACTGGCTGAGTCGGAATCTGGCGCGTGGAATCAGATTGAGATTGTAATTCATGAATGGCATGAAAGCGCTAAAGCAATTTCTAGCCCGGAACTCGCAGCAGCTTTCAGCGATGAAATTGACGAAGTTTTGCTGACACCACCTCAAATAGAAAGCACTACTGAATCGACTCAGGTATGACGCACACTCCACCCACTCCAGACGATTCAGCAAGCGGGGTTTCCTCTGAAGAACTTTCCGCACCTGTACCCGTGCTTTCCGAGTTGGTAATCCCGCCTGAAGAAGCACTTACAGCACCCCGAACATCCCTATCTACTCAAGAAAATGCAGCCGAAATTATCGCGCAATTGCCTGAATCGCCCTGGTTAGTAGTAGCGAAAAACCGACGGGTTAACCGGGATTGGGAAGCTTTATTGTTACGTGCACCTGAAAATGCTCGTCGCTGCTATCAAGATTTATGTACTAGCCCGATGGTGAGAAAACCGAGGAGAGTTTTTCCGTTAAAAGGCAAACTTTATCAAGGTGCGTGGGAATATGAAGTAACAAGTTCAGACAGAGTATTTTATGTACCTGATGAACACAAACGCAAGGTGCTTGTTTATTACGCGGGAACCCATCCTAAATCAGCACCAACTCCTCCGTAAATAAACCCGACTATTTCAGCAGACTTGTCTCTACAGAAAGCATTGACACAGTGACAGTGATTTTCCCAAACACGACTTACGCACAGGTGGCCAGAAACCGGGTTTTTTGACGATATCCTTCGCTGTACTCCACAGATTAAGTAAAAAACCCGGTTTCTTTGTCGGGAGTGCATCCAGGAGTGCCAAAAAATAAATCGAGTCGCCAGAGGCGACAAAAAAAGTGAAAAAGAAAAAAGAGTAAAGGGAAAAAGAGCAAAAGAGCAAAGAAGAGTCCTCACAGAGAAGACAGGGAGGAAGGGAGAGCCAAAGCCACCGCTACGCGAAAACCCCCGTACAAGCCCGAGAGGCCCGCAGAGTTATAGCTGCGAAATACAGAACGGCAATAGACCGCATGGTTGTACCACGAACTACCACGCAGCACTCGGTTTTTGCTATCTCCACCACTTTCCCAAGCACTACCATCAGCCGGCGCACCGTTATAATTATCGTGCCAAACATCTTGACACCATTCCCAGACATTCCCGTGCATATCATCAAGTCCAAAGGCATTAGGCGGAAAACTACCCACAGCAGTTGTTTTTGCGCGATAGATTCCCTTCGGTGCAGAACCGTAGGAAGAATTCCCGTTATAATTAACTAAATCCGGGGTAATAGTCTCCCCAAAATAAAAAGGTGTAGTCGTACCAGCCCGACAAGCATATTCCCATTCCGCCTCGCTAGGAAGTCTATAATTGCGTCCAGTGAGTTGAGATAACCTCGCACAAAATTCTATAGCCTCATGCCAAGATACTTGCTCAACAGGCAAATCATCACCTTTAAAATAAGAAGGATTAGCCTTGAGGTCAATCTTGACTTTCGGTAAAGCTGCCACAGCGCGCCATTGAGCCTGAGTCACCTCATATTTCCCCATTAAAAATGGAGGTACATTAACCGTATGCTGCGGCCCTTCATTATTCTCTCGCTTTGCTTCGGTATTGGGGGAGCCCATGACGAAACTGCCGCCAGGAATTGCCATCATCTCTAAAGTAATATCCTTGGCGATAGTTTCTGTAAAAACCTGTGCTTGACTTTGGCTGCGCTTGGTGATTTCCCCCTTTGAATTCACTGTCACCGTTTCAAATTGAACTGTTTTTAGGGAATTTGAGGAGTTATTCAGCAAACTTTTAGTCACAACTGCACCGACAAGTCCTACTCCCGCAAAACCGACTAATTGTAAAAAACCTCGCCTTGTCGGTGGTGTTGGTGTCGGTGGCAGTGGTGGCGGTGGCAGTGGTGGCGGTGGGAGAGGCGACAACAAAGATAAAATTGCTTGCAATGCTTCATCTGCATTTTGATAACGCTGACTGAAATTGTCGCGCACCATTTTATCTAAAATATTTGCTAAATTATTGCTAACTTGAGCCTGATTTCGCCAAATTACCTCTCCTGTTTGCGTATCTTCTCGTAAGTTAAAAGGATGTTCACCAGTCAATGATTGAATTCCAATCATACCCACTGCATGAATATCACTGGCAAATCTAGGTTTGCCCTTCGCTTGTTCGCTCGGCATATAACCGGGAGTACCAATTGCAATAGTTAAGCTAGTTTGCTTTTGAGCATTCACAACTATTGTACTAATTTCCTTAACAGCCCCAAAGTCAATCAAGATAATTTTACCATCTTGACGGCGCATTAAGTTATCAGGTTTCAGATCGCGATGAATTACCTTTTGCTGATGAACAATGGCTAAAACTTCTAAGATATTGTGCAATAATGTAATAGTATATGATTCGCTTAATTTTTTACCTGGAATCAGTTCTTTTGTAAGGTCATGTCCGGCGATAAAATCTTGCACCAAATAAAATTCCCCATTTTCCTCAAAGTGCGCGGAAAGCTTGGGGATTTGGTTGTGTAGACTACCCAATTTATACAGAGTTTGGGCTTCTGCGTCGAATAAGCGTCTGGCAATTAGTAAAAGGTCAGGGTCAGCGTTTTGCGGTTTAAGATGTTTGACAACGCACTGGGGATGTCCGGGTAAGTCTAAATCTTTGGCTAGGTAGGTATGGCCAAAACCGCCTTTCCCCAAGAATTTGATAATTTGATAATGATTGCGAAGGGTACGACCCAGCATAGTTTTCAGGGAATGCAGTGGAAGTTAGAATATATTGTTGCACAAAAACTAATAAGATGCTTAAAATCAGAATCGTTTCCACAATTATACTGCTAGTTAGTGCCTGTTGCTCATCTCCCGCACAAGCAGAAATTCCTGCACAACCAAAGCAAAATAACTCTTTAGTTCAAGTCCAGCAAACCCGCGAACAAATCCTCAATGCTTGCGTGCAGAATCGGGCTGAAACTCTCCCAAATCCTTTTACCGATGTACCATCAAATCACTGGGCTTACAAAGCAGTTTTGACGATGTATTATTGCGGCGCTTACCGAGAAGCGACGGCGCCTGCTTTAATTCAAGAGTTGGAATCACCACAAACAAATTGACCATCCCGCATTGCATCGGGGCCCAGAAACCGGGTTTTTTACGAAAATACTTGTTGAAAACAATAAATCTCCGAAAAACCCGGTTTCTTAGTTCGTAGCGTCAAGGCCAAAGAAACCGGGTTTTTGAGAGTTTTAGCGTGTTGCAGTGCCGTATGTTCGTAAAAACCCGGTTTCTGACTCAAGGTGTTTCCAGGCCAAAGAAACCGGGTTTTTCAGAATTTTACGGTTTTGTAACGCAGTCTTTCGTGAAAAACCCGGTTTCTGACTATTAAAACTCAGCCCGAACCGTAAACGAATAATCCCCGCCCGGTTCAAGCTGATAATCCCATTTTTCCAGAAAGCGGTGCAGCGGTTCCTGAATCAATGCCCTACCCTGAGAAGGCTCAAGTATCAGTGTTTTTTCGGACGTAAAACGCCACTGAAACTGCCACTCAAAATTGCCGGCAGTCACTTCACCCTCAATCGTGCCTTTTTGCCAAGATTGGCCAGTAACCCGGACATATGCAGTTGTTTCAGGCAAACGTCTCGAACTCACCTTTTTGTTTCCGCGTTTGTTTCTGCAATTGTGCGACTATTGTAAAGGCTCATGGCTTTTTCTACTCCTTGGTGGAGACTCAGTTCCACAGCTTCTACAACCAGTTTAAGCACTTTCTCTACTAACTGACTTTCCTCTGAGGAAAATTTTCCTAACACGAAGGAAATCGTATCTTTCTCATTTTTAGCAGCATCGTTTTGAGGTTTGCCGATGCCAATCCGCAAGCGGGGAAATTTGTCTGTACCCAAATGAGAAATTGTCGATTTCATGCCGTTGTGTCCACCAGCGGAACCGGCAAGCCGCATTCTCAATTTCCCGATCGGCAAATCCATATCATCGTATACTATTAATACGGACTCCGCAGGTATTTTGTACCAATCCGTCGCTGCCCGAATCGATTGACCCGACAGATTCATGTAAGTAAGCGGTTTCAGCAAGCGAATTTTCTGTCCCCGCGGCCGGTTTCCCTCGCCAAATATGCCTTGAAATTTGCGATTTTCAGACAGGGAAATCTGCCAAGATTTAGCCAAGGCATCGACAGCATTAAAGCCTATGTTGTGTCGGGTGCGATCGTACTTAGGTTCTGGATTTCCCAACCCAACTATTAGCTGGGGAATCACTAACTCCGCTGGTGTTTCCGACTTCTGAGTGTTGTTCATTTAACTGTCTGCGCTATCTTCCTTGGGAGTAGCCGCCGCGAGTTTTTCAGTTTCCGGTTTGCTGCTAGTTGCTACTGCTTCTTCTAACTGCTTAGCTTCCCGCGTGAACTCCGACTCAAAATCCCGCGAAGCGTCTTGAAAGCCCCGAATTGCCTTCCCCATACTCCGACCGATTTCTGGTAATTTTTTCGGGCCGAATACCAATAGGGCGATCGTAAAAATAACGGCCATTTCGGGCAAACCTATGCCAAAAATATTCATGGTTTTTCTCCTGCAATTTGTTTAGTTACTTTTTGTTTATTTATGATGCCCAAAGTAATCGGAAAGGGTAAGGAAAAACGGGAAAACTTAGCTTTTACCCTTTCTCCTTAACCCTCAGCTTTTACTTTTAGCCTTACTGTTTTGTGATCAATTTTTAGCGGCCGAGACTCGACCAATCCATATCCACACTCTCCAGAATCAGAGAAGAGTTGTAGATTTGCAAAATAATCAACAAGAACACGAAAAACAGTCCAATGAACACGCTCATCAATAGCGTGGTTCCCCAGCCGGGGGCTACCTTGCCGTATTCCGAGTTAAGGGGTTTGAGTATATCTCCTAACCAAGTCCGTTGTGCCATAAGTCACCTGCAATGAATCTCTACAGAAAAGTTTGACATATTTCTACCGCTAATTGCGATCGCAATTTCTCAGAAATGCTGCCGGGGGACTCGCAAAACGGGGAGTGGGGGTTGGCTGCCATACCGTACAGCGCCTAAAATCACGAGACTTTCAGACGGATTGTTATTTTTTGTAATATTATAGAGTGGAGCACTCATAATCGATCACAAATATGGAACCCGCAGCAGTTCTCGGCATTTCTCTCGGCGTGTGTCTGGTGGCAATCACCGGATTCTCGATCTACACGGCTTTCGGCCCTCCCGCTAAGGAATTGAGAGATCCTTTTGAAGAACACGAAGACTAAAGAAGGAAGAAGGAAGAAGGAAGAAGGAAGAAGGAAGAAGGAAGAAGGAAGAAGGAAGAAGGAAGAAGGAAGAAGGAATATTTTTTTATCTCCCTCTCTCGCCATCTCCCTCTCCCCATCTCCCTCGGAGATATTTTTATACTGGGAAGGAAGTGATGCTGTGGGGCGATCGCCTGTCGCCTACTCGTCAATGGTATATTTTTCAGAAATACAGTAAATCTCTATTCCATTTAAGCTAAAAATTATCAAGTTTCAGGGCAAAGCATAATGGGCAATACCTTTGGGCATTTATTTCGGATATCGACATTTGGGGAATCTCACGGCGGCGGTGTGGGAGTAGTAATTGACGGTTGCCCGCCCCTGGTGTCGATCGACGCATCGGAAATTCAAGCCGAACTCGATCGCCGCCGCCCTGGCCAAAGCAAAATTACTACGCCCCGCAAAGAAGCAGATACCTGCGAAATTCTGTCCGGGGTGTTTGAAGGCAAAACTTTGGGAACGCCGATCGCAATTTTAGTCCGCAATCAAGACACTCGCCCCCAAGATTACGGCGAAATGGCGACAACTTACCGCCCTTCCCACGCGGATGCTACCTACGATGCCAAGTACGGAATTCGTAACTGGCAAGGCGGAGGTCGATCGTCTGCGAGGGAAACAATTGGTAGAGTAGCAGCAGGGGCGATCGCTAAAAAAATTCTCCAACAAGCAGCAGGAGTCGAAATAGTCGGCTACGTCAAACGCATCAAAGACTTAGAATGTGTCGCCGACCCCGACACTGTTACCTTAGAACAAGTAGAAAGCAACATCGTCCGCTGTCCCGATGCTGAATGTGCCGAAAGAATGATTGAACTGATAGAAAAAGTTCGCGACAGTGGAGATTCGATCGGCGGTGTAGTCGAATGCGTCGCCCGCAATGTACCCAAAGGTCTGGGAATGCCCGTATTCGACAAACTCGAAGCCGACTTGGCCAAAGCCATCATGTCCTTGCCCGCCAGCAAAGGCTTTGAAATTGGTTCCGGGTTTGCCGGGACTCTGCTCAAGGGCAGCGAACATAATGATGAATACTATACTGATGATAAGGGTGTAATTCGTACAGTGACGAATCGCTCTGGCGGAATTCAGGGTGGCATTGCTAACGGCGAAAATATCATTTTGCGGGCGGCATTCAAGCCGACTGCGACAATTCGCCAGCAGCAGCGTACAGTTACCCGAGAGGGCGAAGAAACCCTGCTGGCTGCCAAGGGACGGCACGACCCTTGCGTTTTGCCAAGAGCTGTGCCAATGGTGGAAGCAATGGTAGCTTTAGTGTTGTGCGACCATCTGCTGCGCCATCACGGACAATGTGGAACCTTAAAGCCTGAATTTTAAAATGGAAATCAGCTTGTCCTCTGTAGCGGCAACTCCCCTTGATTGCCCTCAACCCTCCGAATCAATAAAAGGTATAGATGATTTTGTAGTACAGTTCTGGGGCGTGCGGGGCAGTGTTCCGACACCCGGACAGGAAACTGTTCGCTACGGCGGCAATACTTCTTGTTTGGAAATGCGAGTCGCTGGCAAACGCTTGATTTTTGACGGCGGAACAGGCTTGCGGATGCTGGGAGACCAGTTGGTGCAAGAAATGCCTGTGCAAGCTTATATGTTTTTTACTCACTATCACTGGGATCACATTCAAGGGTTCCCGCTGTTCGCCCCAGCTTTCATCCGCGGCAATAGCTTTGATATTTACGGGGCGACTCCGCCGGATGGAGATTGCATGAAAAGGCACTTCGTAGAACGGGTGCTCCACTCGAATTCGCCGATACCGCTGATGGGTTTGCAGGCAGATTTGAATTTCTACGAACTCAATCACAACCAGACGATGATGCTGGACGATATTGAGATTAGGACGGGTTCTCTGAATCACCCCAATACTGCTATGGGATATCGGGTGACTTGGGAGGGACGATCAGTTGTTTATTGTTCGGATACTGAACATTTTCCCGATCGGCTAGATGAGAATGTCTACAATTTAGCCCTCGACGCTGACGTGCTGATTTACGACGCGATGTACACAGACGAGGAATATCACAACCCCAAGTCTCCGAAGGTGGGTTGGGGACACTCGACGTGGCAGGAAGCGGTGAGAATGGCTAAGGAGGCGCGGGTGAAACGAGTGGTGATTTTTCACCATGATCCGGCTCATACTGACGATTTTCTCGATCGCATCGCCGAAGATGTGAAAATCGCTTTTCCGAAGGCTGTCATGGCCCGCGAGGGTCTGATTTTGCCGATCGGCTTCTGAACATTCGCCCTTGTGAGCTCGATCGAACCATCAACCGATCGAACCATAATTGTTATGTGAATATGTGGATCAGGTCTCGCGCCCCGATCCACAATTTTTTTTAATATGCAGCAAACTCTTAACTGCATGGTATAATTCTTGCTTGTTAAGTTTTTAGGCACAGTATTTAAGGTTTTTTTTATTCTTCAACCGCGTCCGCAAGACGCCAAGACGTAAGATAATTGGAGGATTGCCAAGGGTGAAAAGGAGACAGTTTTGAATGTCAACAAACACGGGGAGGCGAGGATCTCGCACGCCTGAGTGCTAGTCTGAGGCCAGTAGACTTCCAGAAGCCTTGTTACAGATTAATTATTAAGGACAAAAACTGAAGTTATAGCTCGGATCAAATAAAAGCGCGATCGGTTTTTTGGGCTCATGAATATTGACAAATCTCAAAAGCTAATAGCTTTTAGGTACAAACTGAGAAAATTTTCAGCAGTCAATTTGACTAACCAGAAACAAACGATCGCTCTGGCGTTTGGCAGTAGCTGCGGCAAGCGAATGTTATGACTTGACTATCAAAATGGGAAATTTACGTTTTAGATCTTCAGCAAATCAATACAGATGGATTGCCCTAGGCAGTTTTGCTGTAATTATGGGTATTTCAGGCGCCCTAGCCTACCGCCTCGCCCCGCCCCCCGGATTCATGGCTCAAGGCACTCTCACTTCTAATAATCCGCCAGTCAAATTTTCGACCACGGGCACGACAATTCTCAAGCAGGGAGAGCAACTCACCCCGGAGGTTCTCCTAGCAGATAATGTTGTCAAAGCAGTGGCAGATGCAGTGAAGCTGTCGCCCCAGCAAGTTCGACAAAATGCTAGTGTCAAAATTTCTAAGCCGGAACAACCCCTAGAAATTGTGGTTGGGTATCGCTCGCTCGATCAGCAGCAAGCAATCCAAACGGCGGATATGTTGATGAAGGGCATGGTTGAAAAAAGCCGCCTGATTAACAGATATCGGTGGCAATCAGTCAATCAGTCCCTCAACCAACGCTTGGCACAAGTCACTCAAGACCTGAAACAAGCTCAGCAAAAACTCGACCAATACGAAAGAGAGCGCGCTCGCCTGTTGCAGCAAATGAAGCTTCAGCAAGACTTTTACAACAAAACTCAGCTTGCAATGGCGGATACGCAAGCGTCGGAAAAAGAAATGGTTAGCAGTTTGGCCGCCGCTACAGTGCCGCAAATTGTGGCGACGCCTACGAGCGATCCGACAGTGCCTCTGATTTTGGGAATTGGCTTGCTGTTGGCAATTTTGGTCAGCCGCGGTTTGATTCCTTCGGTGGCGGATTGGAGGTACAAAGCAGCTTTTCAGCGAGAAGAGAGCGAAAGGCTCCAAAGTGCTTTGTACCGACTGATCAAAGAAGGCCGGGGCGAAATAACTCTGGTGCGGTTTGCGATGGAAACGCGGCTGTCGCCGGATGTGGCTCAGCGTTTTTTGAACCAACAAGCTGAAGTCTTTAATGCCAATTGCGAAATTAAAGACGACGGCAGCATCTTGTATCACTTCCACATTTAAAGGGCTGGGGCGATCGCGCTTTACAGAAAAATTTAGCCGATCGGGCCCTGACAGCTCGATCGGCTGGTTTTTTTCTTAATAGGACTTATATCAGGTTCGGTCGATCGACTATCCCCCTCTAGGTAGGCGCGGGTATACGGGCTCTATAACTTATACTACTACTACAGATTTGGGTCAACCCGCCGACGCGAGCTGGCGTGGCGGTGATTTGACCCGACATGATATTAACCTCAACCGGGTTTCTTAGCTTGTAAGATGCCCCGGAGCTAAAAATTGCTCGATCGATAGAGGTGTTGACTAACCTAGAGCACCCGAAGATTGTGCCAGTTCGTCCCAGACAGGCTAAAAAATATTTTTTGTGTTCCGCTTGCTTTTTGCTTCATTATATGTATAATGATAAAAAAATCAGTAAATGTACGGTTGCTTTTTACCGAAGTTACCGGATTAATGGGTACTTTATCCTTAAATATTTATTAAGGTAGAGATAAACTCAGTATAAATGCTGTAGTATAGAACAATAAGCGATTTAGGGATGTTATGTAGTTTCACATCAGAAACTTGATCGGGCAAAAGCCTGGAATTAAACTCCCCGACTGAAAGCGTACATCTTCATATTGAACTTTTGTAATCACCTAGAGGCTAAATCATGATTTTGGGAATAATTGGTTCTTCTTTCTTAGCTTACTTTTTGCTAATGTCGGTAGCTAATTACGGCGACACTGGAATGTAGATTAGTTAAGGCACTTATGCACCGAGACATAAGGCAGCAGGCAAAAAAAGCTGTTTGACAACTTCTTGACAACTTCGATGATTAAGTCTCAGCTTCGGCAATGTCTTTCGTGTCAGAGTCCTGTCTGATCGGAAAAAAAAATGGATGAAGGAGTCGTTAAGTACCGCTGTGATTGGAAAGAGGCAGGCCCTGTAGCTGCCACCAACATAGCAGATTTGATGGACTGGCGCGATCGGCTCCACGCTTGGGGATTAATTGGCGTCTACGAAAATGGCATAGGGTTTGGCAACGTCAGCGTCAGACTCGGTAATTCTTGCCAATTCGTGATTTCGGGAACCCAGACTGCACACTTGAATACTCTGGGACCAGAATCATACTGTACTGTTACCGAATTTAACTTAGAAAAAAATTTCCTCGGCTGCCGGGGCCCCGTACAAGCTTCGTCGGAGTCCCTGACTCACGGGGCCCTGTACCTTCAGAGAGAGGACGTGGGCGGGATAATTCATGTCCACAATCCTAAGCTATGGCAGCAACTGCTGTTTAAGATTCCTACTACTAGAAAAGAAATACCTTACGGCACTCCCCAGATGGCCTTAGAAATTTTTAGACTTTTTGAGGAGGAGAATTTGGCCGATCGCAAAATGCTGGCCATGGCAGGTCACGAGGACGGCATTATCTGTTTTGGCAACACCGTGGACGAAGCTGGCAAAGTGCTTTCTGCTGCGATTAATGAGATTGGAGTTGAGCGTTGATCTCTCGAACGGTTGATCCATCGCCTGGGTTGTGGTAAAGATCGAGCATCAAACTCTCGCAACCAGCTCAAAAATTGCCAAGTGCCTCTTGCCTCTGTGGTAATGGAAAGATATTCTAAATAGCAGATATATACTAGATCTAATCGTAAAAGCTGAGAGTCATTGTCAGTAACCCAGCCCTAAAGGGACTGAGCTTGGTCGCGACTGATTGAGCAAGCTGTACTGACCAGCCTAAGACTTGAGAGGTCTACGTTATTTGGGTCACGACACTCCTTGAATGCGACGCTAGTTTTCCGATCTGTCGCTTGTAGTTAAACAGCCTTAAGGTCACTGAGGCAGTGCTGCAAGCTTAACAAGCTCTTATAACATTGGCGAAGCGAACATTACCCCGAAAGGGAGCCGGAGATAACCATATCTCCACAGAGGGGTAATTATACCCCTCTACCCCTCGCCGGAGGGGAAAGCGGATTCAAGGCTGTGGTCACGCTCGCCCTTCGGCTTCGCTCAGGATAAACTCCGTCGAATGTATTGAAACCGCCCGTGTCGTTTACCTCTCAGGGCTAAAGCCTCTGAGTTTCCCACTTACCGAGCATTTTTATGAATCAAACTAAACTTGTAAGCTCAAAAGAATTGCAATCAGAGGTATCTCGTCTCACCGAAGAGCTGCAAATGCGCGACCAATTGGTGCAGCAGTTGTCTCAAGAACTTTTCCGGCTGGTGAAGGGCAATTCTAATTTTGTGCCCGCGCCGGAAGTTTCCGATCGCCACCAAGCTCAAATGCAGGCAATGCGGGAACAACTCCAAGCTGTTGAAGAACAGGTGGGTTTTTATCAGGAACAAATCGCCGAACGGGATGCTGAGGTTTACCAACTGCGGCAGTCGGTACAAGAATTGACGGATCGCTCTCGGATGCTAGAACAGGTAGTGCAGGAATTGCCGGGGGTTTACCGCCAGAAGTTTGCCGAGCGGCTCGATCCGATTAAGGAAAAGTTGGAGCAATTGCAAAAGGAAAACCGTCAGTTGCACACTGAGTTGCAAAGCGTAACTTACCGTCTCGCTGTGCGGAGCCGCAAGGCTAAGGGCCTGGATCTGCCGAGCGTCGATGCTGAGGACGATCGGGGAATTCAAATGCCGAGCTTTGGCAATGTCTAAGGTTTTGATTGTGGCGGGTGGTGAGAACGATCCGGCCACAAGTCTCAAGGCGGCGATCGCTCAATCTGATCCTTTAACTGAAGTCAATATCTGTGGGGTTTCTGAACTCCATTCTGGCGCGATCGCTCCGGGTGGGGCGATCTTTAGTCCTTTGACGCTGGATGTGCCAGAAAATCTGGTTTTTCCGGCTCAAGATGTGTTTCGATTTTGTAGCAATGTTTCCGCAGCGCGCGATCGAGTGTCCCAGGAGTTGCTTTTTCCCGTCGGCGGTGGCAATTTTTGGCTGCCTGTGGTGTTGACTGCAAAGGGCCCACTGTATGCTGAGGCGATCGGTGGGGAACCTTCTAAGCAGTCTGGCGAGTTGAGTTACTCTCAACCGGTGCATTTGTCAGATGTTTGGCGACAGCAGTTGTATGAGTTGGCTTACCGCTTGCTGAATCTTTTAAATGCGCCGCCGGCGACTTATTTGATGCAGTTCGGGTTCGTAGGGGAAAGGATTTGTTTCGATCGACTTTGGCCTTTTCCGGCTGCACCTGCGATCGCTTCTGTCGGCGTTCAAGTGCCGGATTTATTTGTTTGTCATTGGTATTGCTTGACAAATAAACCTATTTATGATATAGAAATTAGCTCTGCGGTTGCTGGAAGCCTCTTGGAAACTTGAGATTTGAACTGGGCAGCTATTTTTAATCAAGCCACTAAAGCCGGAGTTTCAGTGGAGATAACTTGCTCGAAACTGTCGAAGATTTCAAAGAGTTGGTCGAGTTGAGTAATTTCAAAAATTAGCTTGACTGTGGCTGAGAGGTTGCAGATGACGAGGCGGCATCCCCGGTGGCGGGCGGCGTTGAGTCCGCCGACTAAGGCGCAGATCCCGGAACTGTCGATGAAATCTACGGCGGCCATGTCTATTACCCAGAGTTTGTGGCGATCGGGCACAATCTCGGCTAGCTGTTGCTGGAGGAGGCTGCCGGCTTGGGAGTCGAGGCAGTTGTGAGGTTGAAGGACGATGGGTTGGTTGAAGTTGGGAAATTCCATAGCAGTTATCCTACGATCGTAAAGTATGAATAAGTTAGTTTAGTTGCTGACTCTCTTGAGAGACTCAGGGGATTTCAGCGTATGTTTTAGGATTGGCGATCGCCCTTGTGGGAATCCGTGGGGAGAGCCGTCGTGATAAATTTAGTAGGAAACTGGCTGGCGATCGCGCGGAACGCAACCGCAACAATTCTCTATTCCTCTAGTATGCCTGAAAGGCTAATTTTTAGTTAGCCCAGCGATCGCGACAACAGTGTGTTTTTCATCACAGCGAAAGATTGCACTATTGGCTGAATCGAGCCAATATATAAATGTATTGAGCTTTGCAAAAGTTTACGAAGGCAGTATCGAATGTCTTTTGAGTTTTTATCGTTAGAGACTATTCAGCAGTTTGCGCGTGATTACGGCTACTGGGCAGTATTTCTGGGAATTTTGCTGGAAAATCTGGGAGTTCCTCTTCCAGGCGAGACAATTACGATTGCTGGCGGGTTTTTAGCTGGCAGCGGGGAACTGAATTACTGGTTTGTGCTCGGCAGTGCGATCGCGGGTGCTACATTGGGGGGAAATTTTGGTTATGCGATCGGCAGGTATGGCGGCTGGCCACTGCTGCTGAAGCTGGGACAATTTTTCCGCTTTCGAGAAGAACAACTGTTTGATTTAAAAGAACAGTTTAGCAAAAATGCAGCTAAAGCCGTATTTTTGGGCCGTTTCATCGCACTGCTGCGAATTTTTGCCAGCCCCCTAGCGGGTATTGCAGAAATGCCTTTTTGGAAATTTTCGCTGTTCAATGTTCTGGGTGCTGCAAGCTGGGCATCTGTAATGGTGAGTTTATCCTACTTCTTGGGACAAGTTGTGTCTTTAGAGAAGTTGGTAGCTTGGGCTGCTCAATTTGCGGTATTTGCTTTGCTGTTAGCAGTTGCTTGGATTGCAATTCCTATTTGGTTGGAGTCTCGGAATTTGGACAAGATTAAGTAAGGACACAACAATGTTGTGTCTTTATCTAATTTACCGCGCAAAGTAGGGACACAACAATGTTGTGTCCTTATTTTTGGTATCGTGCAAAATAGGGATATAAAATTCAGGACTTACACATTAAGATTAAAGAAACCGGGTTTTTTACCTAATCTGTGGATGAAAACGAATATTTTTCGTAAAAAACCCGGTTTCTGACCACCCGTTTGTCCAAGACTACATTAGTTATTCAAGGATTTAAATATGGGATACACTACAATTTTTAACGGAATATTTCATTTAAATAAGCGGTTATTGGACAGCGAAACTCTTTACTTATTGGAGTTTTCTCGGACGAGGCGGATGAAGCGAAATTCTGAGATTTTGCAAGATGTTGCCGATGCGGCGAGAATGGCGGTGGGTTTGCCTTTGGGCGAAGAAGGCTGCTATTTTGTTAATGAAAAGTGGGATGAAGAGTCGGAATTGTCGATCGTAGATTACAACCGCCCGCCAAAGACTCAGCCCGGTTTGTGGTGTCAGTGGATTCCGACTGCTGACGGCGGGGGGATTCAGTGGAGCGGCGTAGAAAAGTTTTATGATTATGTCGAATGGTTGCAGTATCTGATTGAAAATTTTATCGAACCTTGGGGTTATGTTTTGAGCGGTGAGGTGAATTGGCAAGGGGAAAGGGAAGAGGATGTGGGTATGATTTGGGTTGAGAATAATGCGATTATTTCGCCCGATGGTGCAGAGGAATTGTTGAGGTATGCGGTGTCGCCGGTATCCGTACCAAAGGTGGTTTGGGATTGTTTGCAAGCGGTGGAAGCGGCGGGATTTTCTTTGAGAGATTGGAAGGAAGTAATTGATAAAGCTGTGGAGTTGGGACACGGGGAAGCGGTGCTGTGGATCAAGCCTAATTTTGACAAGTATTTTGATGGTATGGAGCGGGGTTTTGAGTTTGAGGGAGAGGTGATTGAAACAAAAGATGAGGATTTGTGAGCGGTAGTTTCGATTTGACTTACGCATGGTGGCTCAGAAACCGGGTTTTTTACGAAATACTTCGTTGTAGGACGCAGATTCGGAAAAAAACCCGGTTTCTTTGGTCGGAGTAGTTAATTCGTAGGGTGCGTCGCTGCGAGATTTTCGATATAACTTGCAGATTATAGATGGCGACGCACCTTACTTGCCATCAGATTATAGGTACTACATACACAGGTCATATGCGATATAATTGTAAGTACGATCGTCCGAGGATGTACTATGACAACATCAACAGAAATCCGAGCAGAAGTAGTTGAGGGAAAAGTTGAAATTTATTACTCTCCCGCCGATTATTTAATGCTGGAAGAGGGGGCCGAATTTAAAAGTGAATATCAGGATGGCAAGATAATTCCTATGACAGGCGGAACACCAAATCACAATCAAATAGCTCTTAATTTGAGCGGGACACTAAATTTTGCTACAAAAGGACAACCCTACCGAGTATTTATAAATGATTTGCGTTTGTGGATACCGTCGAAGCGGGTTTATACTTATCCCGATGTGATGTTGGTGGCGGGAAAATTGGAGTTTGCTGAGGGTAGGAAAGATACGATTACTAATGCGGTGATGGTAGCGGAGGTTTTATCGGAATCGACGGCGGATTATGACAGGGGTGGCAAGTTTAAACTTTTTCGTTCTATTCCTAGTTTTCGAGAGTATGTTTTGATCGATCAGTACGAGATGCACGTCGAACAGTTTGTGAAGACGGATGATAATAAGTGGGTTTTGTCTGAGTATGATGGTGCTGATGCGGTGTTGAAATTGAGTTGCGTGGAGTTTGAGATGCGGTTGGGTGATATTTACGATCGCGTGGATTTTGAGTCTGAGTCTGAGGAGTGAGGGTGATATTGAAACCACCAATTTCGGGGCGATTGGAAATCGCGTCTACACAAACAAAGTCCGCCTGCGCGGACTGGGAGAATCAAGTAGAATTTGGGAATCCTTATGACGGTTATTACCTATAATATCGGTCAAAAATTGGCTGTGACTCTTTGCTGCGAAGCAGAGGAAAAACAGGAATTGGGAGTTGCAAAAATCCTTGAGTATTTAGAAAAAAAATATCTCTTAAAGCAATGGGCAATATCTGATATTGAAGCTACGGGCAGTTACGGAAATTGCTTGACTGCGCGGTGTAATAAACAAGAAATATTTCAGTTATCTACTTCGGATTTGTTGGAGATAATGAGGGAAGAAGGTTAAGTTATTGAATTAGATGCTAGTTTGATAAAAGATGACGAGGAATTGTTTAAAATATTGATTCGAGATGGGGTTTCAATTGATTTGCTTGGCAGCGGGGAGATGATGCCGCTGACGGTTTTCGGGAAATATGTTTATGTTGACAAAGAACTGTTTATGTGGTAAATGCCGTGGGGACGATCGCACTTCAAAAATCTTGTGAAAAAGTATCAGAGTATCTAGGGATTGTTGGCGCTTAATATTTGCTTAAATCTCGATAACCTGAAGGACAATTTATATCTATGTTGTTGATAATTACTGGTAAACCTGGAGGATATTTTGAAGGTTGATTGCTTTCACAAAGTATGGTTTTAGTATTTGTTTCACCACTAGCTTTTGTAGTTGAAAGAGTGATACCAGTATAGTTTTTTGGTCCCTCTACCTTAGCTAAAGCAATTGCTTGAACCCAACGATTATCATTACTCACAATAATACTATATAAATAATTTTGTGTTTCTGACTTTATACCTGTTCCCAATTGTTCTATGCTAGATGCGAACCTAGAGTTCTCAGCGTAAAAAGCTTGTTGTGCTTTGTTCAGTGAACCAACATACTGTTTGGCTTCTGATTGTCTAGCCTTGTTTAGCTGATCTTTTTCTTCATCTTCGAGACTTGTTGCTCTAACATTTGGAGGGAGTATGGTTTGCTCAGAGATTTTATTAAAAAGTCCTGCATTGGAAGTAAAAGATGTGGGTCTAGATGTTCCAGTATTATCTAATTCTAAACGCAACTTACCCTCAGCCGTTAAATCAAAAATTGCCCTTTTAGTAATTTGACCTCCTCTTAATATATCCAGATTTTTCGGTTGAGCAGTTAGGTTAGTCTGATACCGCGCTTCGCTAGCTGAAGCAATTTTGTCCCAAATAAATAACTTCCCTTCAGGCGTAAAAATTAATTTTAATGACGGGCCTGAACCTTGCAGTGCCCATTGACCTAATAATTGTTGAGCAACGTAATTCTCAGGATTTGCAGCAGCTACAGAAGTTGAAGCAGTAGCTACAGAAGTTGAAGTCGAAGTTGATGTTAAAGTTGAAGAAGTTTGAGGATTCAGTAAATTATATAATCCAAAGCCAGCTAAGGCTAACACTAAAGTTGAGCCAGCACCAATTAAAGCCCATTTCCAAGGCACAAGATTAGAATTGTTTTGAGGATTAGTCATAGTAATTACTTAGTGGTAGCTAGAACATAAACTGCCAATTCAAGAGAAATTCAATAATTTACTAATTGTGTTAATTACACTCCATATTATCAAAACTACATCAGTCTTAAGAATCAAAAAAGTAAGATAAAAGTATTTTAAAAGTAGTATAAAAGTAACAATCCAAGTCTAGAGACCAAGTTGCTGGACTGTTAAGCTAGAATCTGCTATAATAGTACAGTTTTAGCTATGAGGGGACTTTGACACATGACAGTTGACGAAGCCATAGAGATCGCAGAAACAGCCCTCAACTACGATCGCCTCAACAAAATTCAAGAGATAGTGTTTCGTCAATCCTGGGAAGGACAGTCTTATAAAGAAATTGCAGCCAGCACTGAATATGAATATGATTATATCAAAGATGCCGGTGCTAAACTATGGAAACTACTTTCAACAGCACTAGAAGAAAAAGTTAAAAAAGATAATCTCAAATCAGTCTTAAAGCGATATTTACGGCGGAGTCAAGTGAATCTACAGCGAAATCTGACGATCGAAGTTAATCTCAGCGGTGCTAATCTCAGTGGAGCAAACTTAAGTGGAGCTAGATTATTCGCAAACTTAAATGAAGCTGATTATGGTCAAGCCGATTTAGATAAAACAATAAACGCTGATACTAAAACTGAATTATCTGACTCAGAAAACGAAATTAACTGGAACGGTTTTTGCTTTCACTCCGACGCACAAGTGAAAATTGCCGAAATACTCGATCGCACTTCCACTCTCTTCATCCCCAACTCCCAACTGCGACTGACAACACCCGCCGGCAGACAAAACCAAGAAGCTGACTTTCTGATCTTCCACCAAAACAAGCTAGGAATGCTGAAAATTGACCGTGAATCATCCCATCCAAACACAACAGAAGATGAAATGTGCCAGCTTTTCATAGATTCTGGCATCAGTCTGGTCAAACATTACGATCCTACCCGATGCAGCGAACAGCCGGATCTAGTTGTGCAGGAGTTTTTGGAAATTTTGAGTCACGTACAAGCCTAATAAGGTGTTTTTTATTTAAGCTGTGATACAAACATTATTTGGGTTTTTAATATTTTTTCCCTTTAATAATTAACTAACCTTCATTTCAGAGTCGATGTAATAAATAGTATAGCTCTTCAATTAATTTAAACTTCGGCATAAAATTTTACACTAATTCACGGAAATAATTTGGAATTATACCGTATTTAAAGGCACAATAGCTTATTTCAATTTTATTTAAAATTAAAGCAACGAGTCATCTGTTGTGAATTCCTTTTTCTCTTTCTTCCTCTGTGTCCTCTGCGTCCTCTGCGGTTACTTTCAAAAATATAAATTTAACCGCAGATATACACAGATGAATGCAGATTTAAATTGTCTGTTATTGCACAAAGCAAAGCGAAGCAATCTTCAGCTCCTGGGATTGATTCCTACTAATTACCCATGATCAATTCTCCGTTCCCCTCAATCACTTCCCCGATCGCCCAAGCACCAATTCCTTGAGATTCAAACCATTTAACAGCCTGTTCTACTTCCCTGGGAGCAACCAACAGCACAAACCCAATCCCCATATTAAAAGTATTGAACATATCTGCTGGGGCAACTTGGCCCGCTTCAGCAATCCACTGGAAAATTGGCAAATTTGGCCAGCTATTGCTGTCAATTCTGACAGATTGATTAACTCCTAAACAGCGGGGCAAATTTTCCGGCAAACCGCCGCCCGTAATGTGAGCCATGCCGTTAATTTCTAGACCACTCTTAATTGCTTCGAGGACTGGTTTAACATAAATTTTAGTCGGAGTTAACAGCACTTCTCCTAAAGTTTTGCCACCTAACTTTTCGGGTTGGGAATGCCAGTCAAAACCCCGATCGCCCGCAATTTTTCTCACCAAACTAAAACCGTTGCTGTGCACGCCCGAACTTGCCAGCCCTACAGCCACATCTCCCACCTGCACCCGCGAACCGTCTAATAATTTGCTCTTTTCGACAATTCCCACGCAAAAACCAGCTAAATCGTACTCTCCCGAAGAGTAAAAACCGGGCATTTCTGCTGTTTCCCCTCCGAGCAAAGCACAGCCCGCTTGCTTGCAACCGTCAGCAATACCGGCCACCACTGCAGCTAATTGTTCGGGATTTAACTTTCCCGTCGCTAAATAATCGAGAAAAAAGAGGGGTTCGGCCCCGGATGTCAGCACGTCGTTGACGCACATCGCCACCAAGTCGATACCTACCGTGTCGTGCCGATCGAGATTGTGGGCCAATTTCAACTTAGTCCCAACGCCGTCAGTACCCGAAACCATCACCGGCTCTTTTAAACCCTCTGGGACGCTAAAAAAACCGCTAAACCCGCCGAATCCGCCCAAAACTCCCGATCTGTGCGTGCTCTTGACCATACTCCCGATGCGCGAGACAAAAGCTCTGCCCGCCTCAACATCCACACCTGCTTCTCGATAATCCATAAGTCCGCCAAATCGATTTCTTCTAATTTTTAGTTTATTCCCATAACAGTTGACAAACAGCTTTTTTAAGACTAGCCATTCGGCAGCCCACAAAATACACTAAATTTTTGTAAATTTTTGTAAATTTTTCCGTAAAGACTGAAACGGCTGTAAGCACTGGAACTAAAGGGTTTTATGATAGAGGGTTTTGAGAAAATTTGATGAGGATTTGATGAAAATCGCGATCGCAGCGATCCCCAAGCACAAAAGTTTGTGGTAGTCTGTTGCAGTTCGTGAACAAAACACAAATTGCCGATCGAGTACGAGTTGTCAAGTGTCAGGGAATTTTCCGCCAATTTTTTTTGGGGGCGGAAGCATTAAAGCAAAAACGCACCCGGATACTTTGCTTTGACTCACGGGGGAATGGCGAAGGGCAAGAGAGAAATCCTTGACGCCCGCCGCCAAATGGCCAATCCTCCAATCTCGGTTGGCAATGGCTATTCACAAAAATGGACGTATGAAGGAAAAATTTGTTGGTGGTCTACTCGCTGTCCTGTTAGTTCCTGTGGTAGGAACGGCATCCTCTTGTCACGCACAAGCAACAGGTGCCGACAACCAAAACTCTCAGGTTTCCGAGCAAGTAATTGCCACCCAACCGTCCCGGCAGTTAAACGCTACTCGGGTCGAAGCGCAAAAAGTCGGACAGTATCAGTATCAAGCAAGAGCTGAAATTGCCCGAGACTCGATCGCCAAAATTCAGCCCCACAACTTAGGCGGGCGACAAGCAGCGACAGTCTACGTGCGAAACATTCCAGTCATCACATTTCTCAACGCCAGTCCGGAAACAAACACGCCTTTGGGAGAAACTGGCAACAGCCAAGCCCGTCCTAGCAGTCCGTCAAAAGTAGCGGGCGCAAGAGAAAATCCCAAAGTCGGAAACCTTGCCAGCAACTCTAGCAACCAAGAACCCGATCCAATTTGGCGGGCATCAAGCTTAGCAGCAAGACTCAATCAGCTAGCCCGCAACAACATCGATCCCAACAGCATTACCGTTAAGTGGGAAAAAGGCGATCGCTACATTATCCAGGCAAACGGCGAGGAGTTGGTAAACATCAACGCCGAAACCATCCTCCCCGACACCACCAGCAACTTTAGCCGAGACGCCCTGCAAGCAACCAATCGCCTCCGGCGGCTTCTGGGCAACGCCCCACCCCTGGAAGAAGTCGCAGGCAAACCCCAATCAGAACCCGCTGTGCTGTCTATGGGCCCAGTTCAAGTGCGCCTCAGCGGCTGGGCTTCCTGGTACGGCCCAGGATTTAACGGCAACCTCAGCGCCAGCGGCGAGCGTTTCAACCAAAATGATTTGACCGCAGCCCACCCAAACTTGCCTTTTGGAACGAGAGTCATGGTGAGAAATCTCGACAACGGCCGCACCGTAGTCGTCCGCATTAACGACCGCGGCCCCTATGTGGGCGATCGGCTCATTGACTTGTCTGCCGGCGCCGCCAACGTGCTGGGAATGATCAGCAGTGGCGTTGCCAGAGTGGAAATCGAAGTGATCGAACCGCCGCAGCAAACAACTGGTGGACGCTGAAGGCTACTCTCAGGCAGAATACAAAACTTATCCCAACTGTAGAAGGCAGAAAGTAGAATAAAACTGACATCTTGTACCATTCTCAATTACTTGTTTAGGAACAGGCATCTTGCCTGTTCCACAAGAAAACTCATTCTTTGTGGAACAGGCAAGATGCCTGTTCTTGAGAATGGTGCAAGATGTGAGATAAAACTGACATCTTGCACTATTCTTTGTGGAACAGGCAAGATGCCTGTTCTTGAGGATGGTGCAAGATGTCAAGTCGAACAAATTCTGACAAATAAACTCTGTATTCTGCCGAATGCCTTCAGGAGATTCTACCGGTGCGCCTGTTTACTACCATTGCAGCACTTCGCTGCTACTTAAATTTACAAAAGTCTGCTGCACCTCATTTGACAGTCGGTTTGGTCCCGACGATGGGAGCTTTGCACGCAGGGCATCTGAGCTTGATCCAGCGGGCAAGGCAAGAAAATGCGATCACCCTGGTCAGCATTTTTGTCAACCCGCTGCAATTTGGGCCGACAGAAGATTTTCAAGATTATCCTCGGAATTTCGAGCAAGACCGGCTGTTGTGCGAACAAGCAGGGATTGATGCCATATTTGCTCCCTCAGCAACGGAAATGTTCGGCCATCAAGCAGTCGATTCCCTACGGGATAGCTTCGCTTCACCCACAGAAACAGAGCAAACCGCCCAAAAACAGATAGAGATTCACCTTTCATCCTTAACTCAAGTAGTGCCACCACCGGCGATGACATCGGTTTTGTGCGGCAAAGCAAGGCCCGGTCATTTTCAGGGCGTCGCGGCAATTGTGACTAAACTTTTGAGTTTGGTGCAGCCAACAAAAGCTTATTTCGGTCAAAAAGACGCCCAGCAGCTAGCAATTATTCGGAAGCTGGTCTTTGATTTTAACTTGCCTGTAGAGATTGTCGCTTGTCCGATCGTCCGCGAAGAGTCGGGACTGGCAATGAGTTCTCGCAATCAGTATTTAACAGTAGAGCAAAAACAGCAAGCCTCCGTACTCTACCGCGCGCTGCAACAAGCCTCGAAAACTTTTTCTTCAGGCGACCGCACCGCAGCAGCCGCACTCGCTGTCGCCCACGCAGCAGTCGCAGAAGAACCCGCAGTCAAGCTCGAATACGCCGAACTCCTCGATCCCCACACTTTGACGCCCTTGCAGGTTGTGGAAACAGCGGGACTTTTAGCCGTGGCCGCCAGAGTTGGCTCTACTCGTTTGATTGACAATATAATTCTCAGGAACCGCCGGCCAATTGTGGCGATCGACGGCCCGGCGGGAGCAGGCAAATCTACCGTAACTCGCCTTGCAGCAACAGCTTTGAACTTGTTTTATCTGGATACCGGCGCGATGTATCGGGCGCTGACTTGGCTAGCATTGAAAACAGACACGCCGATTTCCGACGAATGTGCGATCGCCGAATTAATCAGTTCCAGTTATTTGGAATACAACCTCGATCCCGCATCAAAGATGTTGAAGATTAACGGCGAAGACGTAACCGAGGCAATTCGCAGTTTGGAAGTGACATCCCGCGTCTCGGAAATGGCAGCACTTCCGGCCGTGCGGCAGTTTCTGGTGGAGGAACAGCGGCGCTGCGGCACAAAAGGCGGAATTATAGCAGAAGGCCGCGATATCGGCACTAACGTGTTTCCCGATGCGGAACTGAAGATTTTTTTGACGGCTTCGGTACAAGAGCGATCGCGCAGGCGGCTGTTAGAACTTAAAGATAGCGATCGGGCTAATATTAGCTTGGCCCAATTGGAACAAGACATTGCCCTGCGGGACGAAAAGGACAGCACCCGCGAGGTTGCACCTTTGCGTAAAGCGGCCGATGCTGTGGAAATTCAAACAGACAATCTGACTGTTGCTGAAGTTATCGATCGGATTGTCGCCTTGTACAAAGAGAGAATCGGCCCTAAAAGTTAAATTTACGACGCTGGGCGCGCGCGATCACCCTCCTATCAAATGCGGTTAACCTCACATCTTGCACCATTCTCGCTTAACAGGCTTTTCGGCCTGTTCCACAAAGAGTAGATTTTCTTGTGGAACTGGCATCTTGCCTGTTCCTAAAAAGCTTATTGACAATGGTGCAACATCTCAGGTTAAACTCACATCTTGCACTCTTCTCAAGAAAGAACAGGCTTTTCGGCCTGTTCCACAAAGAGTAGATTTTCTTGTGGAACAGGCATCTTGCCTGTTCCTAAAAAGCTTATTGACAATCGTGCAACATCTCAGGTTAAACCAACTTGCAGTGTCAGGTAGAGACGCGGGCCGAGGCTGGCTGAGTCCCTAAGAATATCGTGCCATTAATCCGAGAGCGCCGTCCCCGTGGCTGGGGGGGAAAAAGTTCAACCATCCCGCGTTTTCATGGGTTAGGGGATTTCTGGCGCACAAATCTTAAATTTTTTTATCCGGACGGACTTCCCCACGATCGGTTATTTCCAGTAGCATTTTTACGGACTGTCCAATTTAAGATTATCCTCTTAAGTGGATTAACTTGATATCAACTTGACACTCCCCAGCCTAAAGGCGTGGGGATTCTTAATTCAGCGACTGACCTTAAAATTGACTATCCTTACGGCATTACTTAAACCAAATACCCGTTCAATTGAACCAAGTATCGAGCCTAACTTAGACAATCCCAGCGGGTCTATCTCCAAAAGCGTACTAGAATATTTATCTAGAGTTTGGGTATGCCCTACCCTACTTAACAATCCTAAAAATAGTTTGTTTTTGCTGGTTTAAGGCTTACTGAATTCAGCCTCTAGCTGTTTAAAGAGTTTTCGCTGCTCTCGGTCCAACAATTTATGCCTAAAAGTGTGTCTCATGTCCTGTTTCACGATGGCAAAGGAGTTTAACCTTGACTACTCTAGTATACTAGAAATTTCCTGACTTTTAGGAAGAAATTTAAGAAATTAAAGCCGTCCTAGAAGGAAAGGGTTTTAAACCCAGATTTTTGATAAAATCTCAAATTAACTGTACAAGGTGTGAAGGAGAGAATGACGTGACAAAATTGAAACTGCTGTGGAGGCGGCGAAAAACTTTAATACTTGCTTTTATGGCAGCAACAGGAAGTTTTTTGCTGGGTGTGACATGGCCGATTAACTTGCGGGCCAATCAGCCCTTGGAACCGATTCAGGCGCAAGTCTTGGCCGTATCCCAGTCGCAAGAACAACAGCCGATGTCCAATATTAATAAGTTCTCCGAGGCGATCGCCCGTCGAGTAGAATTTTCCCAAAATGCTCTAGCCCAAGTGCAGGCAATCCGATTTCAATCAGCCGTACCGTCGCAGATTCAAGGTACAACCATTAGTCACGCGAAACTCGACTCCCAGCACAAGGCGATCGCCCTGACATTTGACGACGGCCCCTGGCCGAAAACAACTACACAAATCCTAGATATTCTCAAGGAAAATAATATTAAGGCTACATTCTTCTGGGTAGGAAGATACCTGCACAATTCTCCCGAAATTGGCAAACACGTCGCAGCAGCCGGTCACGCGATCGGCAATCACACTTGGAACCACCAATACCTTCAGTATAACGAAGACGGTGCCGCTCGCGAGATCGATCGCACTTCATCCTTAATTGAGGAGTTAACCGGCATCCAAACATCGATGTTCCGCCCGCCAGGAGGCATTTTAAACAATGGATTGGCAGCTTACGCTCAAAAGAAAAATTATGCAGTTGTGATGTGGTCTGCTGATTCTTTTGATTGGCGCACCCTTACCGAATCTTTGATAGACAACGTGATGAGGCAGGCCAATTCCGGCGGCATTGTGCTGATGCACGACGGCGGCGGCAATCGAGCGAGAACTGTAAAAGCTTTACCTGATATTATTGCTCGATTGAGAAAGGAAGGGTACAGTTTCGTAACAGTTCCCGAGTTATTGCAGATGCAAGAACAAGACTTACAGCAACAGGAAACAGCACAAAAATAACAATTTGGTAAAGTTGGATTTTACACCATTTTTCCAATTTTTTGTATGTCGTTAGATGAATTTTTCATAACTCTAGCCGAACGAAGAAGGAAGAAGTAGCAACCTCGCCCGATTACCGGCGACGTTCTTAACTCCTGAAACCATTGCTTTAATTCCATTTCCTTCTTCCTTCTTCCTTCTTCATTCTTCCCTTTTCCCTCTTCATTCTTCCCTTTTCCCTCTTCATTCTTCATTCTTCATTCTTCATTCTTCCTTTTTCATTCTTCCTTCTTCAACTACACAAATCAATCGAAAATCGCTAGGCTATAACAGAGCATCAGTTCGATCGCGAGTCGCGTACCAGCCATGACCCAAAGTCTCAGTGCGACAGGGTTGCCCCCCGCCTTCCCAGATCACACTCAACTCCCCGAATCAGACGGCACGTTCGTGAAGAACTTCCAAGAACATCCCCAGAGTATTCTGCTAACCGATTCCCTAGAAAGCACACTGCAAACGCTTCACCCCGACGGACAATATGCGATCGGGCAAGATTGTGGCATTTACTGGCGCGAAACCGACCCACCAGAACGCGGAGCCGAAGCCCCTGACTGGTTCTACGTGCCGAACGTTCCGCCTTTGTTAGACGGCGAAATTCGCCGCTCTTACGTGATTTGGCGCGAGTATATGGTGCCAATAATTGCGATCGAATTGGCCAGTGGGGATGGTTCCGAAGAACGAGACAACACGCCTTTATCTCGTTTGCCAGAAGGTACTAATCAAAAACCAGGGAAGTTTTGGGTATACGAACAGATTATCCGCATTCCCTACTACGCCATCTATACAATCAAAACCAGCCAACTGGAAGTCTACAACTGTGTAAACGCCCGTTATTGTCGATTGGAACCCAACGATCGCGGACATTACCTGATCGAGCGCATGGGAGTAGAGTTAGGCGTATGGGAAGGCAGCTATCAAAATCAGACACAGCGTTGGTTGCGTTGGTGGGATAATCAGGGGAATTTGTTACTGACGGGGAGCGAGCAAGCTCGACTCGAACGCCTCCACACCGAACAGGAACGCCAGCGGGCCGATCGAGCAGAGCAAACACAACGAGATGCTATCCCCCAACTACTGGCAATGGGTTTAACTGTCGAACAAGTTGCCCAGGCGCTTTCTCTGTCGGTGGAAGATGTGCAGCGATTGGGATAAAGGGCGACTACTCCAAAGGCTGTGGTCATCGCTACCTCCCGCCATCGCGTACACCAAACCGCGCCTATATTCATGCCGGACGGTATTATCACGCTCGATGGCAAGGTAATCTTCGGGGCTAAACCCAGACGGGATGGCAATCATAGCGTTAGAGGCAAAATCGATACATTAATTGGAGCCATATTACCAATTTAGGTTTGAATCTAAGGGCAAATTTTGCAACTGAGAATTCACCCAATTAGCCGCCGCCAAACCCGATCGCAAAGCACCTTCTATTTGACCTTCCCCGCACAAATCCCCCGCACAAACCAACGGCAAAGTCCCCTCCGCAGGCAAACAAGAAACAGGCAAAGGATTTCGACAAAAAGCATAGCGCCAGCGGTGAACCTGCAACCATTCCGGCTCTTTGAGCCAAGAAATTAAATATTCAGAAGTGCGAGCGAGCAATTCTTGACCGACTGTTGGCAAATCGGCAGATTCTAGATGGCGATCGGCAAAATTTGCGCTGCTGTGAACCACAAACACCGGCTGCAGCGGATCGAGCCGTTTGCTGCTATCTAAACCAACCCAAGCTAAATCAGAATTGTCGGGAAAAGAAACAGATTTCCACTGCGGATTTAGATTACTTAAATCTTGCTGTTGTGCCGCAGAATAGCCAGCCATAACCGTAATGCAAGGCTCGTACTCCACAGAACGCAATTTGTCAATGAAATCAGATTTCAAACCGATTTCCGCATCCAAAAACATTAAAGCTTGAGGTGCAGGAATTGCCACAACCACAGCCTTAGCAATCAATTCTTGAGGTATCTCTAAATTGCTGTCAGTGACTTCTAGGGAAAGATGCCAGCTTTGGTTATCTGTAGTAGAAATAGCTTGTACGCGGCGGCCAAACCAAATCTCTAAATTCTCCGCCAGATACTTACCGATAGCATTCATACCCGCAGGTGAGACATAACAAGAACTAGCAATAGCAGAAAGTTTCCCCTGTCTGAATTCCCAGACAGTATCAGTCCAGAGTTTGAGGATGTGGCGATCGACCAAAACCTCAATTAACCCCTGCACCGCATCCCCCTGCGGTTCCAGATACCGCGCCCCGTGATCTGCCCTCGTACCCTGTACGCGGCGGGTAGCAACACGTCCCCCCGCCCCGCGAGATTTCTCAACAACAGCCACAGAATAACCAGCTTGACGCAACCGTTGAGCGCAACTGAGCCCCGCCATACCCGCACCAATCACCGCAACATCGAACATAATTGGACTTTCAGATACATTACTTACCGGACTTTTTCTAGGAAATAAGCCTTAAGATGATTTCTTAACGTGCAGTTAATTTGCGATAGCAACGAGCGGTGATTAAATGAGGGTGAAAAACCTCGATAAAATTCGACTGAAGTTTAGTAAAAAATGTGTTCATCTCTTGCTTATCTTCTAAATGAAAAGGAAATTCTTGATTAAAACCTTTAAAGAAATACCAGTTAAGGATAATCTTCCCTGACGGAGCCAGCATTTGGTGAAAATCCATCAGTTGCTGACTGGGATTGACTAAATGTTCCATCACATCTAAACAAATAATCGTATCGAAAACCTCTGTGGGAGATACTTCCAGACTACAAGAAATTTTCTCACTCAATCCTAACTTAGCAGCTCGGCTTTGAACAAAATTGCAATTTATGGGGTTAAGATCGCAATAGACTACTTGTTCTACTTGAGGACAAAGAGCTGCTGCAATAGCATGAGTGCCAATACCGCCGCCAAAATCTAAAACTCGACCGACAGCCATATCTGATATTAATGTTAAAGTACCTCCTATGTAATCCTGATTGGACATATGCCAAGCTCCGAGGTCAAATAGGTAAGCTTGGCCGACTCGATCGCGATAAAACTCGCTAGCTTTTTCCCAATCAAAATCCCGATGTCCTATTTCTTTTAGGGATTGTTGACCGAGGGCTAGCTCTTGTTCAATTGTTTCTAAATCTAAATTTAAAAAATCCTGTAGATGCTGCTTGAGATTGAAAGTATCTTGCCAATATCCCTGCAAAAAAGACGGTGCGACAGAAGAAGACATCATTTACTTTGTTCTAAAAAAACCAAACTCATTATAGGATTAACTGACATTTTTGAACAGAACTACACTAAATTATTTTTCTTTTGTTTATAGCGAATAAAATAGTGGGCGTTCAGGGCGACGGTTTGACTCCTCAAGCTGCGGGGTTGCAGACGTACCGAGGGGTTCCGGGTTGGCTGTTGGGCATCTAAATTGTATTTTTAGGATCGGCGGGACACCAAACTTGACTGTAAAATTGAGATGCGCGTCCGCCGATCGATGTAGCTGCTGAGGTTATAGCTTCTAGCAGTCGGATCTTCTGTGCAAATCCTGCCGATCGTCCTGCGCCCGGTAGTAGAATAAGGGACAGCACGAATCCATGATTAAGACAAGATAAAAAAAGCCACTGTAGGTAAATACTAAATCCCACTGGTTGTCAATCAGCAGCCATCTAAAATCTAAAATCTAAAATCTAAAATCGAATACGGGAGGGCAAAATTTTGGACGAACTCAGAGCAGCACTCGAATTGACAACAGAAGAAGAATTGCAGCAACTAACAGAACTTCTGTTCAGCCGCAAGTTTAACCCTTTAGATTACGTGCAAACCCCCGCACCGATAGATGTACAAAGTCGCGATCGCGAAGCATGGCTCGACGCCGTAGAACAGCGGTTTCGCTATCTTGCAGCCGACGGGTTGACGGTACTCAGAGGGCGAACCCAACAAGTAACTTACAGACAAGCACTCATTCAAGTTTGTCGCTATCTCAAAATCCCTTATCCCAGACAGTTGTCAACCACCGACTTAGAGGCAGAAGTATTTCTGCACTTAATGGGCCGCGCCTGGAAGCGTTTACCTGCAGATGAACAGCAAGCGCTGACAGTGCGCGTACAGCGAGCGATCGTTGATTCTAAACTCTCAGAACCCCTGCCAATTTCTGCTGAAAAAGACCCGCTGGGTTTACTGTTCAAAGGCGGCAGCGCTTTAGCTGTTAGTTCCATCTTAAAACCAATGCTGCTCAAACTAATGGCAAATCAATTTGCGCTGCATTTTGCCACCTATCAAATGGCAAAACAAGGAGTGCTTGCAGGCACTGCAACTGCCGCAACCCAGTTTCAAAATTATGTCGCAATTCAGACAGCGCGGCGCGGTATGGCGGTGAGTGCCGCCCGTTACGGTGCGACGCGGAGCGTATTTTCGTTAGTCGGCCCGGTGATGTGGACTTGGTTTTTAGCGGATTTGGGTTGGCGATCGATTTCCACGAACTACGGCCGCATTATCCCGACCATTTTTGCCCTCGCTCAAATACGCCTGACGCGATCGGAATGCGTTTGGGAACTAGCTTAACGATGGTAAATTGTAGATTTTAGATTTGAGATTGGGAGTGTGGGTGAATATCAAAAAACGGTTGAAATTAGCTGCCAAACAGACAGCCAAAAATCTCAAGTCTCGCCTCCAAAAACATCCAGATCCCCGCCTGCAAATCCCTTGGAATTTCGCCCAAGTGGGGATGCTGATTTTTCCCTTAATTCCGATTTTGGGAGCTTTAGGTTTATTCCTGGGATTGGCCGGCACTTGCAAGCAAAAGTTCCGTCAAATTACTCGCCGCCCGTTGAATCGAGGATTCGCAATTCTGAGCGCGCTGCTAGTCATCACAGCGCTTTTTGCCAACAACCGCAGCGAGGCTTTTTTAGGGTTGTACAATTTCTTGCCGTTCTTTATATTGTTTGCCGCTTTCAGCAGTTTAATTCAAACTTCGGCTCAGTTGCGACAATTGTCTTGGATGATTGTAATTAGTTCAATTCCCGTGATAATTTTAGGTCTGGGACAGCAATTTTTAGGTTGGAGCGGCATCGATCAATTGCAGCCTGTTTTTGGCTGGGTACTCGAACCCCAAGGCAATCCCCCCGGCCGCATGGCTTCTGTATTTATGTACGCAAATATTTTAGCTTGCTATCTGACAATTGCTTTTATTTTAGCACTGGGACTGTGGATGGAAGAAGTCAGTTGTCAGTTGTCAGTTGGCAGTTGTCAGTTGGCAGTTGTCAGTCGTCACCAATTACCAATTCCCAATGCCCAATTCCCAATTCCCAATTACCGATTCCTATTTTTAAGTTTTGCAGCGATCGGAAATGGTGTTGCTTTGATTTTTACTAATTCTCGCAATGCTTGGGGACTGGCAGTTTTGGCAGTTTTGGCTTTGGCATTTTATGCGGGTTATAAAAAATTATTAACTGCGGTTTTGAGTGTGGCTAGCACAATTTTTTTGTCAGCCTTTGGCCCGGAACCACTGCGGCAATCTTTACGAATAATTGTCCCTGCTTTCTTTTGGGCTAGACTCACCGACGAAATGTTCCCAAATCGGCCGACAGCTACTTTGAGAAAAACTCAGTGGGAATTTGCTTGGTCAATGACTCAGCAGCGTCCTTGGACTGGTTGGGGATTGCGAAATTTTACGCCTCTCTATCAAGCTCAGATGCAAGAATGGCTGGGTCATCCTCACAGTTTGATGCTGATGTTGACTGCGGAAACAGGGATACCGGCAACGGTTTTGTTGTTTGGTTTAGTTGGCTGGGTTTTGGCTAGAGGTGTTTTACTGCTGGCGAATTGGCCGCTTTTTCCTGCGGATATCCAACACGAGGAAATAGCCACACAGAAAGTAGCGGAAAATGCTTTAGTGCTCAATCAAAAATCTATAAGTCATAGCAAAAATCAGGTAGTTTGTCAAGAGGTAAGAGCGGCCGAGCGCCTAATTTTTTTCAGTTATTTATTAGCCTTTGCTGCCTGTACGCTTTTTAACACTGTAGATGTGACGCTGTTTGATTTTCGAGTCAATACTACAAGCTGGTTGCTGTTAGCCGCAATTTGCGGAGTCAGCCAGAGGGAATAGGCGATCGGGCATTGGGCATCGGGCATAGGTTATTGGTTATTGGTTATTGCTTATTAGAACGAACAACCAACAACCAACTACTGACTAATGACTAATGACTACTGACTAATGACTTCCTTTATTCTACCGTCACCGACTTCGCCAAATTGCGCGGCTGATCCACATCCAAACCCCGACGCGCCGCAATGTGATAAGCCAACAATTGCAGCGGAATTACTGTCACAATCGGCGACAATAATTCATCCACCAAAGGCACTGGCAAAATGTGGTCAAAAATATCGGCTTCCGCCACACCTTGCTTCGGCGTAACACCAATTAAACGGGCGTCGCGGGCCTTGGCTTCCTGAGCGTTGGAAAGCACCTTTTCGTAGACGCTACCGGGCATGGCGATCGCCACTACAGGCACTTTCGCATCCAAAAGGGCGATCGGGCCGTGTTTCATCTCTCCCGCCGGATATCCTTCGGCGTGAATGTAGCTAATTTCCTTCAGTTTCAGCGCCCCTTCCAAAGCAATCGGAAAGTTAATTCCCCGCCCCAAAAAGATAAAATCTTGGGTTTCCGTGAATTGGTGGGACAATTCCTCCACATACTGTTCTTGAATCTCCAAAAACTTTTCAATTTCGGCCGGCAACTGGCGCAAACCAGTAATAATTTCTGCCAATCTCTCAGTGCTGATTGTTTGCCGCTGGTGCGCCAAATCCAAAGCTAAGAAATAGAATGCCATCAACTGAGTCACAAAAGTTTTAGTTGCAGCAACGCCGACTTCTATACCGGCGTGGGTATTGATTACGTGCGGCATCATGTGGGCGATCGAACTTTCGGTTCTGTTAGTAATGCCTAACATTCTCGCCCGAAATTTATCGGTAAAACCAGCGCGGCGCTGCTGTTCCATCCCCAAAGCAGCCAGCGTGTCCGCCGTTTCTCCCGACTGAGTTACCCCAATAGTTAAAGTATTTGCTGTCAGCGGTGCCGGTGCGTAGCGGTACTCAGAAGCGTACTGCACCGCAGTCGGAATATTAGCTAATTGTTCCAACAAATATTTGCCGATTAGCGAGGCGTGCCAGCTCGTTCCGCAGGCGAGAATGGAAATTTGTTCGACATCAGCGCAAAGTTCTTTGGGCAAGTTGAGATTGATGGGAGAGCGCGGATTTCCTGGCTGCCAATCGCTGTCTAAATAAGCCTCCAAACAAGCTCGGACTACGGCTGGCTGTTCATAAATCTCCTTGTGCATGAAGTGTTTGAAGCCTTGTTTTTCGACTAAAACCGGACTCCAACCAAGGATGCGCGGGCTTTTTTTCAGCCTTTCCCCTGCAAAGCTGTAAACTTCCACTCCCATCGAAGTTAGCCTTGCCAATTCGCCATTTTCCAAGGACAAAACAGTGCGGGTGTGAGATACTAAGGCCGGCGTGTCGGAAGCGCAGAAAAATTCGCCAGCACCAAAGCCAATCACCAAAGGAGCTTGCTGTCTGGCGACAATTATTTCCTCGGGAAAATCTGCACAGATAACGGCGATCGCAAAAGCTCCTTCTAATTTGTTTACCGCCTTTAAAACTGTTTCCAAAAACGATAAATCAGCAATTTTCTCTGTTTTTTTATCTTTTTCTTCTTGATTCTCCCTTCTTGCTTCTTTCAAAAATTCAGCTATTAAATGAGGGATAACTTCTGTATCGGTATCCGAGACAAATTTATGTCCCTTCGCTTTCAATTCTTTCCGCAACTCGCGATAATTTTCGACAATTCCATTTTGAACTACCGCAATTCGCCCGCTATTATCTAGGTGAGGGTGAGCGTTATATTCTTCTGGTTTGCCGTGAGTTGCCCAGCGGGTGTGTCCGATGCCGATGGGAGCCAGAGAGTCTATCTCTGCTAGCTTTTCCCGGAGGCTGTGCAATTTGCCCTTTGCTCGGATGCAGGTAATTTCTCCTTCGGAGATGGTAGCGAGGCCCGCTGAATCGTAGCCCCGGTATTCTAGTTTCTCTAATCCTGCTAGCAAAATCTCGCTTGCTGCTTGCGTGCCGATATAGCCAACGATTCCGCACATTTAACGTACTACTCCTGCTTAGCGATCGCAATAAAACTCAAGTTTTCTCATTTTTACCTTCTTCCGGCCCCAGAATGCAGATTCCGCGACAAAAAAAGAGGGGGCAATTTAATCGCCCCCTCTTTTGTGCCCCTAATTCGATCGGCGTGTCGATCGATATTTAGTAGGCTAGACCCATACTGCGAGTGGTTTCTGCTCCCAGGTAAACCCGGATGCTGAGAAAATCGGTAGGGCAAGCAGTTTCGCACCGCTTGCAGCCTACACAGTCTTCGGTGCGGGGAGATGAGGCAATCTGAGCTGCTTTGCAGCCATCCCAGGGCACCATCTCCAAAACGTCAGTCGGACAAGCGCGGACGCATTGAGTGCAGCCGATGCAAGTATCGTAAATTTTGACTGAATGAGACATTGAATAAAGGCTCCCAACGAGTCACTAAAAATTTGCTGCCTCTGCGAGTTAACAGATTTGACGGCGAGGTGCCACCGCTATAGCCTGCACAGAGAATTAAAGGTTAGTCTACCGCAGTGCCTGGAAGCACTTCGCGAAAAAGCGACAAAACTTCACAGTTATTCACGCTGGAAGTCTTAGAGAACCCTTTTGGACTCGATATCATTCGCCAACCGTTTGAGCATCAGCCCGATCGAATACAAATTGAGTTTCGCAGTGGCACTGGTGACACTGGCTTTTGTGCAATGGATCAAAAACGGCAAGCTGACTGGTATCAACGGCTAGATGTTGTTTGATGCCATTGGTGCATTTGTAATGGCAGAAGCCTTTAGACTCGACACTCCCAAATTGCACGTATTTTTCGCCGCTACACCGAGCTATTAGAGGAATTCTAGCCGTTTGTTAATCAATTTTACGCTGTGAGGTAATGAAGGGAGATCGGGGAGCCAAGAAGAAACCTACGAGACTAGCGAAGAGAATCGGTGTAAAAGTGCTGAATCCTGTCAATTTGGCGAGTAGCAGAGTTGTACTAATTGGAGTTCGAGTAACTGTTGAATTCAGAGCAGCCATTACACAAATCATTGCCAAAGTCTCGTTGGATGCGGGATTAATGATAGCGATTGCCTTGCCTAAACAGGCTCCTATAAAAAACAGTGGGATGATAATCCCCCCCCGCCAGCCTCCATTTACAGTCGTACTAATGGCAAACACTTTAGCAATAACTAAAGTTAAGAGAAATCCCAAAGAAAAGTTTCCCTCAACAATTTTTTCAATTTGATGTTCACCAAAGAAACGAGTGAGCGGAAATAAAGCTGATAAAACACCAAGTCCTAGTCCAGCTAAAGTAGTACGCACATAGATTGGACTGGGTATCGAATCAAACAAGCGACCTACACTGCGAAATATAGCGATAAAAAGCCACCCCACGATCGCACCTACGATTCCATAAGCAATCGCTGCGCCAAAGTCATACAAGCTGTCCACATTGTATTGAGGAAAATGCCAGGTAGGGCCAATTCCAAGCTGGGTAATTGCTACAAAGATAGTGTAACTTGCACAACTTGCCACGACAGCAGGCAATATTGCTTCAAAATACTCCACAACATTCTGATGATGCAAGATTTCTAAAGCAAAAAAAGTACCACCCAATGGAGCGCCGAACAAAACTGTAAAACCAGATGCCATGCCAGCAATACTCAAAGTTCGTAGTGCCTCTCCGCGCAATTGAAAGCGATCGGCTAACCACGTACCAATTGAACCTGTGACTTGCACCATTGGTGCTTCTGGACCAGCACTGCCTCCACTTGCAATACTGATTAGCGACGACAGAATCATCGAAGGATTCTCGTTCATGGGTAATCGCCCACCATTGAGATGAATATTGTCAATAATCAATCCTATTTCGCCAGGATTTCCCAGCCAATGAATGAGCAAACCGATGAGCAAACCAGCAAGGGGCATGATGATTAGTAGAGAAAGTCCACTAAAATATTCAAATCCCAGCATTATGTAAGACAAAAATACCCAATAACTTGCAGCAAACAAACCACAAATGATTCCTAGCATGGCCCATATCAATACCGGACGTGTGAGATTTATTGGATTTCGTTTCATTGCTTGTTCCTTGTCTCTAACTAGGAAGTTAGGAAGTCTTAAAACTATTTTGTATAATAGTATACAGCTTTTGTGGTCTGCATATGAACCTACTAACCACACTTGCTTTTGAGTGTAAATCTGGCGATCGAATGCGCTTTAACAATCGCAGTCTACCAACGGCAGTCCAGGACTGAACTCAAAAATGTACGAGCGCGATCGAGCGGGACGCAAGCACTCGCGTATAATTCCGATCTAACCGGATTTGATATGAGAAAAAACTAAAGTCCTTACTACCCACCTGGATTTGATAGGAGAAAGGACTAAAGTCATTACTACAAACCCGCGCAAATCGATCGACTAAAAGCCTAATTTTTCTAACACGGGCTTAGTTGAAACAATATGTCGATCAAGTCCTAGTTTTTTCGGCTCCACACCCAAAGCCAAAGCTACCAATTGCGACAAATGCAACACGGGCAAACCTAACCTCCGCCCGATTACTTTTTCCACCTCCGGCTGCCGCGAATCCAAATTTAAATGACAAAGCGGACAAGGCGTTACCATACAATCAGCGCCATTGTCAAGAGCATCTTGAATATGTTTGCCTGCCATCTGAAAAGATTGGTTAGTGGCATAACTCGCCAACGGCCAGCCACAGCACTGCGTGCGCCCTCGATAGTAAACCGGAGTTGCCCCGATCGCCCGAAACACATTTTCCATCGATTCCGGTTGGTGCGGGTCATCGTAAAGCAGCTTATCCTGAGCTCGCAGCAGATAGCACCCGTAAAAAGACGCGCACTTCAAACCGGAAAGCTTGCGCGTGACTCGCTTCTGCACCTCGTCGAGCCCGTAATCGGCAACGATCGCCCACAACAGATGTTTCACCTCGGTACTGCCTTTGTAAGGCGAACAGCCTTGTTTTTCCAGTAAACCGTTGACTTTTTCTATGTAGTTGGGATCGGTTTTCTGAGATTCCTTGAGGCGATCGTCCACATGACCGATTACCCCTTGACAAGTGCTGCAATGCGTCAGTAAAGGCAGATTCAATTCCTCAGCCAAAGCAATATTGCGGGCGTTGACGGTATCTTCCAGCAACTGCGAATCTTCCTTAAAAGTGCCAGAACCGCAGCAGGAAGCTTTTTTGAGTTCCACCAGTTCGATGCCCAAAGCTTGAGTCAGGGCTTGGGTAGACAGGTAAAGTTCGCGGGCGGCCCCTTGGGCGACGCAACCGGGAAAATAAGCATATTTGAGATTTGGGGATGGCATAATCGTTTCTGCAGGGGACACAAGGTTCGGGAAAAGAAAGGAGGGCGATCGAAGTTGGGATGCTTCCTGCTTCGTTTACCCTCTCCATATCCTTACCTAGTTTTAGACAATTATTATCGATGAGGACGCAGTTTTCAGGTCGGTGGCGGGGCGATCGCGCTAATCTGCTTAAGGCGCTTTTGGGAAAATTGCATCGCTGATGGTTCGTCTAGACACTGGAAGCGATCGCACCGTCAAAGTTATGTATCTGCGATTACTGCTGGGCAAGCAAAAATGAGTTACTAAGTTTGTCAGTTCCCAAAGGCGAAGGGCGAGCGCATTAGCATAAGTAATTGTTAGGCGATCGAGCATAACACATCGTTACAGCCGACCCATTAGAGTGTTATGATTCAAGAGTAAATAAGCCAAGGTGGCTGAACAAAACCGTTAGCTTGCTGGGTTATCGGTGGGACTGTACTTCAATGCTGTCGGTAGTTGCAAAATCATCTGGTTCCAGACATAGCGGTAGTTTATGATACTGCTTTTCATCTCAGCCAAGATGTCAAATCATGCAGTCGGGCCAAGCACAATTCCCCCAAACCGTCACAATTTACAAAGCTTCTCAAAAAGATCGAGGGCCAAAGTTACTGGAGGAGGGGTTTCAACCCACTGATTTTTCCTACAGTTCTCCCTACCTTGATGGGAATTGCTACTTTGCTTATCCAAATGACAGAAGTATTGCCGAGGAGTTCAATCACAACTTCAAGAAGGCGTTCTTGAAGTTGTGATGATCGGGCAAGCTACGATCGAGATTTCAAAACGCTTGAGTATCGCTAGGATAAAAATGACTATTTTGAGCGGATTGAGGTAGTCCTTAGCCACCCATACTGCCTAAACATGAATGATTTGGAGGGAATTCAATAATGTTAAACTCAATAATGTTCGACTGGCAACAGTTAGCCCAGATCAAAGAGCTCAAAGAGTATTTTGAAACTGATTTCCACGGATTTAGTAAACGGATTGAGCATCATATTCATGACTTGCAGAAAATCGAATCAAGTGAGCTTGACAAACTCGCAATTTTACGAGTCCTTGAAGTTACAAATGGTTGCACTCAATGGGGATTTAGAAGAAAAGATGAGGGATGCTTATCAGTTGAACAGACCCGTGAATGCATGAAGAAGGTGATTGGATTTATTCAAGATAAAAAAATCGACTTCCCAAGTGGAGAGTCTATTCATTTTACTTCATCCATTCAACAATTGATTGAGGAGGGACGTGGGCTTTACCAAGATGCATTCAAGAAAAATATTGTCGGTAAAGAGAAAGAATACTATGCATATTCGACGGCTCAGTTCTTAGTATACGGTCGCCCACGTTTGAATGCTGCACTTCAATTAGTAAAACAGGAGTTTGAATCTCTGTTTACCACGTACTATATCGAAAAAGGTCGCAATTATATTGCCCCCTATATGGAGGCGCTTCTTCCTGAAAATCCATGAAATGAGGGGAATCATCCACAATTGATGGACAAAGTGCAATCTCTGATCCTGTAAGTAGAGTTGATGTTAAGCTGTCTAACAATTCGCTTGGAGCCGACTGGCGAAAGTCACTGGTGTAGATGCAATGGTTTTGACAGCCCCTCAAGCACACCGTTAGGCGGAACAGAGCGCGCCTGTTAAATTTGTCTTTTCTCAGCCGAGATTAAGCAAAGCAAAGATGGTTGGCTTTGTTGTTGAGTCCAGAGAAGCTATGGGCGATCGCGAAACATAAGTAATTGTGAAGTGATGGGTGTATAACATATCCTTGGATCGGACAAAAGTGATATCTTGGTGTTGAGATCGAGGCGCTCGTTTGCCACTCAATTCCGCCCTTATGTGTAGGGAAGGAATATGAAGAAGGTTTTTATCGTAGGCGCATCCGGGAAACTCGGGCAGTACATGGTGCAGCAGGCGCTAAATAGGGGCTAAGAGGTGGTTTGTGTTTGTCGGGAACGCAGCGTAGGCAAACTCCATCGTTGTACAGATGCGATGTACAGATGCGATACTTCCATTGAGTCCGTTGAGGTTATCTGAGTGCGAGCGCAAGTAGGAAAGCAAGACGGATCGTATGCGTTTAGGCGTTGCTTTTGAGAATTTCTAGGGGACAAGCAGTCACTAGGGCATGATCTCTGGCAGATAGTCATTCAATCAGTCCGGGACGCAAAAATTGCTTTGCAACACTATTGGTAGCGGTAAGGTACGGTGTGCACCGCCAGATAGAGTTTATGCCTCCAGAACTATTCAAATAGCGATCGCCACCCCATAACAGTCCTAGAGTTGCTGCGATCGTCCGTGTCCCAATTGTCGCTGGCCCGTGTCACTTAGAAAAGCGGCCAGCCTTTCTCTTGCCGATCCCCCTTTCGGATAAGATTAGATACGCAGCAACCAATGAGGACACGATGTTATGAGTCAAGACGACATTTTTGCTAGAGTCAAGAAAATTGTGGCTGATCAATTGGAAGTCGATCCAAGCGAAGTCAAGCCCGAAGCCAACTTTGCTAACGATTTAGGAGCAGATTCCTTAGATACAGTAGAGCTGGTCATGGCCTTGGAAGAAGAGTTTGATATTGAAATTCCCGACGAAGCAGCCGAAGGAATTACTACAGTTCAAGCTTCTGTAGATTTCATCAGCAGCCAACTTGCAGCTCCAAAAGCATAAAATACCTGTCTTTTCCCCTAAGAGGAGAGAAGTTAGAAAACTGGAAACTCCTCTTTTGTTCTGCGTTCTGGGTGTTTAATTTTTTGAAACTGAAATCATGACAAATTTAGAGCGTAAGCGCGTTGTTATTACGGGTCTCGGCGCGATTACACCGATCGGCAATACCTTGTCCGAGTATTGGGACGGGTTGCTTGCCGGGAAGAATGGTATAGGCCCGATCACCTTATTCGACCCGTCGCGGCACGACTGCCGCTTTGCCGCAGAGGTGAAAGGTTACGACCCACACGACTATTTAGAGCGCAAGGAAGCAAAGCGGATGGATCGCTTTGCTCAATTTGGGGTGTCAGCTAGCAAACAAGCTCTTGCTGATGCGAAGTTTGAGATTAACGACCTGAACGCAGAACAGGTGGGTGTCATTCTTGGCACTGGCATTGGCGGCCTGAAGGTTTTGGAAGACCAGCAAGAGATTTATCTGAATCGCGGCCCCGATCGATGCAGCCCGTTTATGATTCCCATGATGATTGCGAATATGGCCGCGGGCCTGACGGCGATTCACACGGGCGCTAAAGGGCCAAACTCTTGCACGGTGACGGCCTGCGCTGCCGGGTCAAATGCCGTGGGCGATGCGTTTCGCTTAGTTCAGGCGGGTTACGCCCAAGCCATGATTTGCGGCGGTACAGAAGCTGCGGTGACACCTTTGTGCGTGGCAGGTTTTGCTGCGGCGAGGGCGCTTTCGACTCGCAATGATGACCCGACTCATGCTTCTCGTCCGTTCGATCGCGATCGGGATGGTTTTGTCGTCGGCGAAGGTGCTGGCATTCTGATTCTAGAAGAAATGGAACACGCTCTGGCGCGTGGCGCGAAGATTTACGCAGAAATCGTCGGCTACGGTTTAACTTGCGATGCGTATCACATGACTTCTCCGGTACCGGGGGGGAACGGTGCGTCGCGCGCGATGGCTTTAGCGCTCAAGGATGGGGGTTTGACGCCGGATCAAGTGAGCTATATCAACGCTCACGGCACGAGCACGCTTCCCAACGATTCTACTGAAACAAAAGCGATTAAAAAGACCTTGGGAGACCATGCTTACAAAGTAGCAATTAGTTCTACCAAGTCAATGACTGGTCATCTTTTGGGCGGTTCTGGGGGAATTGAGGCGGTGGCGACGGTAATGGCGATCGCCAATGACAAAATCCCGCCGACAATTAATCTGGAAAACCCAGATCCTGAGTGCGATTTGGACTATGTTCCTCATACAAGTCGCGATCTAAAAGTTGATGTAGCGCTGTCGAATTCCTTTGGATTTGGCGGCCACAACGTGACTCTGGCATTCAAGAAGTTTGTTCAGTAACAGCTAATCCAAAATCGAGAGTTAAAAGGTAAAAAATTAATTTTTCACCTCTGTAGGGTAGGCATCTTGCCTACCCTAACTTTCTGAAGTATAACCGGAGCGATCGTATGAATCAACCAATTATTCGATTTTTGACAACCAAGAATTATAAAAATCTACACTTAGATCCATCTGTAAATTTAAACAACCTTAATATATTTATCGGCTCAAACGGTTCAGGCAAAAGCAATTTCATCAGTTGTTTAAAATTTTTAAAAGATTGCCTAATAGCTATTCCTGACGCAAATCGGGACGTGAGTAGTTTTGAGGATGCTGTTTCTAAAATTGGTGGTGGTAGAATTTTAGATGTCAATGTTGAAAGTCCAGCGAAGGTCAGTATAGCTTGCTGTTTTTCGCAAATTAACCAAACTGGTAATCTTCAAAAAGACAGCGCAATCCTGGATTTCAAACTTTATACCGATCGAGAAAAAGTAAGGTCGAGCATCTCTGAAGAATATCTGTATGGCGGAGAAGATTTGCAGGAAACTTCCAGCAGGCAACCTTTCTATTACTATAAATTGCATAACAGAGAATTAGGGCAAGGAGTTTTATCTGTTTACAAGTCTCTCGGTCAAGAGCCAACTCAGTTTGAACCTTTAGATAACATTCCTACCAATTCTTTTGGTTTGTTGACAATTCCGACACTGCTTGAAAATAGTCTATTACCACCAGAAACTACACCTATTTACAAAATTAGAAGAGAATTAATTGAATTTATTTCAAAATGGCAATTTTATAATGCCAATAACATGAATTTGAATTCAATTAGAACCGCCGAACCTAAAATAGGTGGAAGTGATATTTACTTATCTGCTTCGGGAGATAATCTGCCTTTAGTATTGTACAATTTAAACCAAAAATCTATCAATTTTGAAGATAGCATTAACGAGGCAATGAAGTCCATCCTGCCAAAAACTCGTCGCCTTAGAGCTTTACCTTCTGGTCGCCTATCTCTCACTGTAGAATGGTATTTTGAAGGTATTGATTATGAAGCATTTTACCTAAATGAAATGTCGGATGGAACTGTCAGGATGCTTTGTTGGGCAACTATATTACATTCTCCACTTCTTCCTTCTTTGATAGTCATTGATGAACCAGAATTAGGATTGCACGTATCGTGGATGCCAGTTTTAGCTGAGTGGATTAAAAAAGCTGCGACAAAAACTCAGATAATTATTACCACGCATAGTCCCGACCTTTTAGATTACTTTACCGATCGTTTAGAGAATGTTCTTTGTTTTTATCCCGAAAACAGAACGTATTTCTCAGTCAAATCTCTTTCAAAAGAACTGCTGGAGCCAAAACTTGAAGAGGGATGGCAATTGGGCGACTTATACCGTGTTGGCGATCCAAGCATTGGAGGATGGCCGTGGTAGTGTGGGTTTTCTCTGGTGGCGGTGAGGCTGAGGTTAGAGGATTCTTTCCTTTTTTAGAAAAAACTTTTCCGGGCTGTAGATTTGAACGAAAAACACCAGTTCGTCAAAAACCCGGCCCTAAAGCTAATAAAGCAGGTAGTTATGGAAGAACAGGTCAAAGCTTAATCGAGCAAATAAAGCAAGAATTACCGATCGCCTTAAAAGCGGAAGCAAATAAATGCGACTTGATTTTAGTTTTTGACGATTTGGATTGTCGCGATTCTCAGACACAAAAATCAAAAATATTGTCAGAGATATCAAAAATACGAGAATGTGCTGACATCGGAAAATTTGTTGGGTTTGCCGCGCCGGAAATCGAAGCTTGGATTATTGCTGATTGGAATAATTCAATAGCTAAACATTCAGATTTTCGAGGCAAAAGACATGAACGGATGCGTTGGTGGCTGAGTACACAAAGAAAAGTTTCTTTTGAGAATCCAGAAGCATTTAGTGAATACGATGCTGAAAAAGATTGCTGTCGAGAAAAACTATCAGAATATTTAATTGAGTCAAGTGTTCAAGATGAAGTCGATCGCGATAAAGCACGCTTTTCTAAAGGAGATCATACTCCTTTGCTATTGAGGGAAATCGATCCAAATGAAGTCCAGAAAAAATGTCCCTTATTTCGCGAACTCTATAACTATCTCAATAATTTTTGTCGTTGTCCATAAAGGGTCAGATAAAAATTTATTTAGGTAAACTGTAAGCCAACTTTTGCAAAGCATTAGTAGTGTTAAATTAGATTTTCCCCAAACAAAAAGCGCCCCTATTTCTAGGAGCGCTATTTGTCAATCTCAGACTAAAACTTAGCCATTGATAGAAGGAGCTACCATTGCTACAGGAGTGACTTCACTAGCAGCCAAATCGAGAGGGAAGTTGTGAGCATTGCGCTCGTGCATCACTTCCATACCCAAGTTAGCGCGGTTGATGACATCAGCCCAAGTATTGATGACACGACCTTGCGAGTCGATAATCGA